>CAYVYG010000174.1:0-7209 GCA_964454385.1 uncultured Microthrixaceae bacterium | reverse complement strand
ACACCGGACCCAGAGGTGCCGATCCCGTCGGGCTGCAGCGATCGCTCGACCACGTCGGCGATGTGGTCACAGAAGCGGCGCGGCGGGGTCCGGTGGTCGTCGTGGGGTTCTCCCAGGGAGCCGCGGTAGCGCTCTGCCTCGGCGCGCTGGCCGACCTGGTGGCGGTCGTGGCGCTGTGCGGGTATCTGCCCGAGTGCGAGATCACACAGCCGGGTTCGGGGCCGCCGGCGCTGCTGGTCGGGGCCGGCGATGACGAGGTGACACCGGAGTTCCTCTCACGCGACGCCGCGTCGCTGCTGGTCGGAGCCGGCCGTGACGTGACGAGCGTGTCGGTACCCGGTGGCCATCGGGTGTCCCCGCGAGCGGTCGCAGTGGTGAGGAGCTGGCTGCACGGTCGTGTGGTCCCGCGGCTCAGGATGTCACTCGGTCTGCCGACCGACCGTGTCGGGGCGGGAGAGGAGTTCACCTCGGGGGAGGGGATCTCCACGATCGCAGCGAGTCTGGAGCACATCGGCGTCGATGCGGTCTTCGTGACCGACCATCCCGCACCCGAACGCCGCTGGCTCGCAGCCGGAGGGCACCACGCGCTCGAGCCGACCGTCGCGCTCACCGCGGCTGCGGTCGCCACCGAGGCGCTCCTGTTGCACACACACGTCTACGTCCTGGGTTACCGCAACCCGTTCCTCGCGGCGAAGGCGCTCGCCTCGCTCGATGTCGTCAGCGGTGGCCGCCTGGTGCTCGGCGTTGCGGCCGGCTACCTGCGGCCCGAGTTCGAGGCGGTCGGCGCCGAATACGACGACCGCGGAGCACGCCTCGAGGAGTCACTGGAGCTGATGGAGCGGATCTGGTCCGGCACGGAGGTGATCGCATCGGCAGATGGCTACCGGGCCCGTGGCGTCGTGTCGTTGCCGACACCCGTCCAGCGCCCGCGTCCGCCGGTGTGGGTAGGGGGCAACTCCACAACGGCCATGCGTCGTGCGATCAGCCACGGTGATGGTTGGTCGCCCTTTCCGACACCCGGCGGGCTCGACCGCGCGGCGCGCACCGTAGCGATAAACGGTCCCGAGGATCTCGCGTCGCGCCTGGGGATCTTCGGAGAGCTCTGTGAGCGCGCCGGACTGCGGCGCCGCCCCACCGTGTGCTTCGGTCCGTTCTCGGTGGGCGACTACCTCGCTGATCCGGACCGCGCACTACCCGTGATAGCCGACGAGGCGAGCGAGATCTTCGAGCTGGGAGTCGACTGGTTGGCGATGCCGGTGGCCGGTGGGTCCCGCAACGAGGTGATCGAACGTGCTCAACAGCTCCACGAATCGATCACCGCTGCCACCGGCGAGAGCCGTGCGAGCGCGGAGAGGCTGTGACGCAGGACCGCGTCCCCGTACTCGGTTGGAATGCCGATGACCGCGTCCGTCACGACCGTGACCTCGAAGCCCCGGTCGACAGCACCGATGACGAGCCCCGGGATGCCGACGTTGAGCGAGACACCGGTGACCGCGATGTGGGTGGCATCGAGCGAGCGCAGGAGCGGTTCGAGGTCGGTGCCGTGGAACGGAGCCACACCGTGGTGACGCACGCTCCGCAGGTCATCGGAGGTGTCGCCCAGCTCTGCCACCGGTTCGACCGCCGCGCTGCCGGCGAGGATGTGGTCGCGGTTCGCGCTGAGCGACTTGGTGAGCGGCGTGTTGAGCGATGTGCCCCTGCGGTCGGCGCGCCACTGGGCCACGCAGTGAACGACCGGTTTGCCGGCCCGCCTGGCCGCCCCGGCCAGCTCCCCGCAGGATCGGAGGATGTCGCGCTCGACTGCTGCGTCGCGGAGCGCGCCGAGCTCGGTGAGGTCCCCGACGACGCCACGTTGGAGCTCCATGGTCACCAGCGCGTCCGGCCCCGGTGGCGACACCGGGGCAGATCCGGTGGTGGTCGCGGTCACCTGCGCAGCGTAGCTGCGCCGCGTGCCCACAGCCGGGTTGCCGCCGGGCGACCCGGCGGATGGAAACGGGCGTAGGTGGTACCGGAACCGGACCGGGTCACGCCCGCCGGACAGCTCGTGTTGGCATCAGGGTCGATCTATCGTGCCCGGCTGCTCAGGGACGCGGGATACGCCGTGGTGGTGGATCCGCCCGAGGTCGACGAGCGTTGTGAGGATCACCTGCTGGGGCGGCTCGGTCCCGATGGGCTCGCGGTGCGTCTCGCCCGGCGCAAGGTGCGCGCGGTCGCTCGCCGCCATCGCGGAGAAGTGATCCTCGGAGGAGACCAGGTGGGTGTCGTCCCGTTGGCCGGGGAGTCGCACCAGCTCCACAAGCAGCCCGACGCGCGGTCCGCAGTAGCCCAGCTGATGCGGATATCGGGAACCACCCACCGCCTCCACAACGGAATGTTCGTCCTCGACGTGGACTCGGGCGCCGGGATCTCCGATGTGGACGTGACGGTCGTGACCATGCGCAAATTCGACGAAGCGGAGGCACGCGAGTACGTGGAGCGCTTCGAACCCTTTGACTCCGCCGGCTCGTACCGCATGGAGGACGGGGCGGCGATGGCACCTCTCGAGCCGTTCGTGACAGAGGTGAGCGCCGAGGACGACAGCGCGGTGCTCGGTGTACCCCTGTTGATGCTCGAACGGATGCTCGCCGATCTGCGCAGGATCACTGGACGCGGCGACTAGGGTTCGGATCATCGTTCCGGTCGGTGGTGTCGCTTCGGTGGTGCCGCTCCAGCAGGTTCGCTCCGGGGGGCAGATGCGTTATCAAGTGATCGAGTTCCTGAGACTCGTGTTGGCGCTGGTGTTCGTTCTGGGGGCGTTCGCCGGTGGGTTGGCGGTCGGCTGGTGGCGGTGGGGTCGCGGTGATCGCGACGACACCCGTCCGGCACGTCGCAACGCTGACCTCGGTGGCGCCCTGTTCTCCCCGGACGACCACGAGCCGGTGATAGATCTCACCGACCGCCATCCGGTCGGGGCCTGGCCAGGTGATCCAGCCGGCACCGAAGGTCGCACGGTCTTCGGCACCGGGGTCACGACCCCGCCGGCGCGACCCGGCGGACTGAACGGCTTCGCAGGCGCCATAGGGCCGACCACGACGACCACAGATGCAACATCAGAGAGGACGAGCCCGTGAACGACTCCAAGGGGAACCCCCCGCAGAGCCCCCAGGCCGCTCGCTCCGACGAACAGGCGATCGCCGAGCTCAAGTACCGCTACGTGAGGCTGTTGGACACCAAGCAATGGGAGGATCTCGCCGGGCTGCTGGCACCGGACGCGACCGCTTCCTACGGCGGTGGGGCCTACCAGCGCAGTGGTCGCGACGAGATCATGGAGTTCCTCACCAGGAACATGGGTTCGGAGACCCTCCACACCGCGCATCGGGTCGGCCAGCCCGAGCTCACCGTCCGGGGTGATGTAGCCGAGGGGCGCTGGGCGCTCAGCGACACCGTGATCGACATGTCACTGGGGGTCTTCATCTCGGGTGCGGCGTTCTACGAGGACACCTATGTGCGCGGCGATGGGGGCTGGCTGATCTCCTCGACGGGCTACCGGCGGATCTACGAGTACCTGCTGCCGATCGCGTCGATGGAGAACTTCTCGCTCACCGCCAGCTGGTGGGCCACCGACGGACGCAGCGAGATCCCCGTCTCCTAGCACGACCTGTCGTGCGGCGATCGGTAGATGGTGGTGGGGGAGAGCGGGATCCGCGCCGCGCCGGGCGACCGCGACATGGTTGTATCTGGGCTGTGACTGAACGAGAGCCGCAGGGCGAGGCCACCACGCGGGGAAACGTGCTGGTCTCGGTGCCCGCGCTGGGTGACGACAACTTCGATCGCACGGTGGTCTACATGATCGACCACGACGACAACGGCGCCATCGGCGTCGTGTTGAACCGACCGAGCTCACTCGAGATACCCGAGGAGCTGCGGATCGGTCCGTCCTGGGCCTCTCCGGCGGTGATGTTCGAGGGTGGTCCGGTCACACCCGAGGCGGTGATCGTTCTCGGCCGACGCAAGCTGGGCGAGGAGCTCACCGGGGCGGTGCCCGTGGGCGGCACGATCACCGTGCTCGCCGCCGACGCGGTCCATCGCAGCGAGGTCGCGGGCGTGGACCTGCTGCGGGCGTTCGTCGGATACGCCGGTTGGGGCCCGCGCCAACTCGACATGGAGATCGAATCAGGCGTGTGGGTGGTGCTCGACGTGCTGCCCGACGACGTGTTCAGCGGCACTCCCGAGGACCTCTGGAGGTCGGTTCTGACCCGTCAGGGAGGACGGCTCGCGGCAGTCGCACGCCATCCACTCGATCCGAGCGTCAACTGAGCCGCAGGATGTCACCGTTCGTCGAGTATCCGTTCCGAGACGACCTCGACGTCCCAGATCTCCTCTGAGCCCGATCCGGCGCGGTGATCCCTGGCGCCGGGTGGCCGGCTCCGCGTCCTCGCGCCGGCGTGCGTCCTCGAGAAGTACTTCGTGGCGGCCTGGCCGACAGACAGCGTCAGAGCGGTGTTCCCGACGGCGCCGACGGAGGCCCCGAGGGTGTAGGGGAGCAGCGCCGCGAGCCCCCACGGTCCCTTGGCGGAGGGCATGAGCCGCCCGAGGCCGCCAGCTCGGCTCGCAACGCCGGCACCTCCCGCACCCGGAAGGCGGCCCAACAGGCGCGCACTCCCGCGGACCCCGGCGCGTGCGGCCATACCGGTCACCCCCAGAGCCGTTCCCTCGGCGGCGCTGAGCGCTGCTGCGAGCCACAGCGCCCGGTCCCCGCTGGTGGCGTCGTGGTGGCCGTGGAGTATGCCGATCGCCATGACCAGCTCGCCCAGCCGTGCGGCGTTCATCGCTCCCTCGGCTCCCAGCATCGCTGCTGTGGTCGTGGGCCCGGCCGCAGGTGATGCCGCAGCGCCACCCGAGACCGCTCCGGCCATCGCCAGGTCCAGTGCGCAGGCACGGGTCAACCGGGCACACAACTCGTCGGTGGAACCGCCCGGAAAGCGCCGCCGGAGCTCGGCCACCTGCTGTACAGCGGCGTCGTGACGCTGCTCGGCGATTGCTCTGAGCAGGTTCCCCGGCGCTCGGGCGGATCCACCGGCACCACCCGTGCTGCCCGGGGACTCATCGACCATGAGCGGACCCTACCGGGTCCCCGGAAGCGACCGTTCGCGACAGGGGACCCGGCAGGGGTGGAAACGGCGGACTGTTCGATCCAGCCCTACGGCTCAGATGAGCCTTTCGTGTCAGATGGGCTCCTCGTGTCAGGTCAGCCCTTCGTAGGCCATGTTGCGCCGGCGACGCTCGTTGTTGCGCCGCTTCCAGAAAGACTGCTTCCAATGCCTGAGTCGCCTCCGGGGCTGTGCCACCTCGTTGGAGGTCGGTGGGTCGTACTCGTCGGTGTAACCGTGAGTCGGGTGGGGCAGGTCGAGCACCAGGTCGTCCACATCGCCCTCGACGGTGGCGACGTGCAGTGCCTGGTGGACCCCCCTTCGAACCCTCCGGTGCTCCGCCTTGCGGCGTTCCCGGTCCTCCGGCAGCGCCGAGGTGGCCCCGGACTGTCGGTTTCGGTGGCGGTTTGACATCGACACACCTCCTGGGTTGTGAGGCGACGCCGAAGATCGACCCCGCCTGTTGCCGGGTCGACCAGGGTGCCCCTCATCGACCCGGTCCCACAATGAGACAGGATTCACACGCAGATGTAAAGGACCTTCCGGAGCAAATGCCATCCTGTCGGAACGGACATAATCAGGATTATGGGCGTTGCGTTCGGGAGAGTGGGAGAGGGGTTCGGAGTTCCGTCGGGTGTTCCGATCAGATTCGCGATCGTGGGAACCCCTCCTGCTGTCGACGGTGTCCGTTGGATCTCCTAGGACTTGTCCCGGAGCGGCTCCATGAGCTCGATGCGGTTGCCGAAGGGATCGTTCACGTAGGTGCGTTCGTATCCCTCGAGTGGCTCGTCATCGTCGACCACGAACCCGGCGTCATGCAGTCGTCCGGTCAGTTCCCTCAGGTTGTCGACCAGGAACCCCGGATGTGCCTTGCGGGCCGGTCGGAAATCCGCCTCGATTCCCAGGTGCACACGCAGGTCTGCGTTCTCGAACCAGCATCCGCCACGCGCCACGAGATGCGACGGTTTCTGTACCCTGGGTATCCCGAGCAAGCCCTCGTAGAACGCTGTCGCGAGGCGCTCTCCGCCAGCTGGCATGGCCAACTGGACATGATCGATCCCGTGAACGGGCATGCGTGCAATTCTGCCATGCCCGAAGGCGTCACCGTGGAGCGGCGATATCAGCGTGCGCGGATCTGGGTCCCACTCCCCTTGTGCCGCCAAATCACATCGTTGTGATTCTCGCTCGCGGCTTTGGGTCTCGGCTGCGAAGTCGACTTCGAGCAGGCTCCTGTTCCGGACCGACACCAGGTTGGTTCTGCGACATCCCCTGGGATCTGTGCGAGTCGCGCTGCCGCGCGACCAAGCCTAGAGGAGAGGGTGCGACATCGAGATCGACGATGCGAACGCGCGGAGAGTGGTCCTCACGCGTCCACGGACGCGTCGTCGCCACGTCCCGTGGTCGTAGATCGGGAAGGGGTGCGAACCGTTCATACCGGCTCTGCGGCGAGGCGACGGCCGAGGCTGACCAGGTGCTCGGTGGCACCGCCGAGTTGGAGCTCGAGCTCCTTTGCGAGGAAGAAGTAGCGATGGAGTGGGTAGTCGCGGTCCACCCCGGTGCCACCGTGGAGGTGCTGACCGGCGTGCACTATCCGGTGCCCGGCCGAGGCCGCCCAGTACTTCGCGACGTCGACCTCCTTCGCGGCGTCCATTCCCTCACCGAGGCGCCACATCGCCGTGCGGCTGGTGAGCTGCACGGCTTCAGAGTCCATGTAGGCGTCCGCGGCACGGTGCGCGACGGCCTGGAAGCTGGCGATCGGGACGTCGAACTGCTTGCGCTCCTTGGTGTAGGAGGTGGTGAGGGCCAGATCCGCGGCGCACACGCCGGCCGCAACCGAGCACTGGGAGGCCACGGCTCGCTCGTAGGTCCACTCGAGCACGCCGTATCCCTCCCCGATCAGCTCTGCGGGAGCCTCGGCCAGCAGCAACGCGGCCTGTGGGTCACCGAGGGTCGTCGAGAGGGGTTCACGTGCCACGCCTTCGGTGTCGGTGCGCTCCATGAACAGTCCCACCGAACCGTTGGTCTCCAGCGCTGCGGGAACCACCACCGCATCCGCGACCATCCCCGCCGGGACACAGAT
>CAYVYG010000173.1:3788-7210 GCA_964454385.1 uncultured Microthrixaceae bacterium | reverse complement strand
TGACGAACTCGAGCAGCGCCGCCCGGCTCGAGCCGTGGAGATCCGGTGCCGACGCAGCGGTCGCCAGCCTCTGTGGCCACCTGTCGGCCTGTGCGGACAGCGCTTCGCGGGTGCCATCGGGTCGCCAGGAGTAGACGTGGAGGTGCGCCAGGTTCGGCGCGAGCAGCGCCAGATCGGCGAGCTCGCGCTCCAGTGGCACCGGATCCCAGTAGGGAGGTTGCCAGCCGCACAGGACGTTGTCGGCCCCCACCTCGGCGAGCAGCTGTCGAGCGGAGTGTGCTGTTGCGCTGAGCGTGCCACCGTGGAACTCGAGCTGTACCACCAGTCCCCGGCGGTCGGCGGCCTCCGCGATCGTGTGAAGCGATGCGGCGACGCTCCCGAACCGCTCAGGCGGACAACCGGGTTCCACCCCGAAGGGAGCCCAGACGCGCACCGCGGGTGCCCCGAGGGCCTCGGCTGTGTCGAGCACGGCTGCGATCGCGGCGGGCCCGGGGTCATCCGCGAACAGGTAGGACCCGTAGGAGCAGACCCACATCCCGGCGTCCTCGGTCAGGCTCGCAGCCATCAGGGCCGCGGCCAGGTCGCCGTGGGGCACGTGCACGTCGCCGCCCCACTCGATGCACTCCAGGCCCGCTCTCGTCCCGAGTGCGACGACCGCCTCGACCGAGTGGGAACGCAGGGTGACCGAACACATCCCGGCCGCGAGGCTCCTCACGCGATGCGCTCCAGATCCGAGCGGCGCACAGGGTGGAGCGGCGGCTCCCCGGCCACGAACCGCTGCACCTCGCTGACCGCCAGGTCCGCCAGACGGGTCGTCTCGGAGCCCACGGCCCCAGCGATGTGGGGTGTCAGCACGACGTTCGGCAAGGCTCGGAGCGGCGAGTCCACAGGCAGCGGCTCGGGATCGCTCACATCGAGGATCGCCTGGAGGCGTCCCGAGACCAGCTCGGCTTCGAGGGCGTCGGCGTCGATAAGCGCACCGCGGGCGGTGTTGATGATCGGTGTGTGATCGCGCAGCGCTGCGAGCTCCCGCGCTCCGATCATCCCCTTGGTCGATTCCGTATCGGGTGCGTGGATGCTCAAGATGTCGCACCACCCGCAGAGCTCCTCGAGGGGCATCACCACTGCGTCGTGCCGGCGGGCTTCCTCGGCGCTCAGGTAGGGATCGCAGAAGGCGACCTCGAGGTCGTAGGGCCCAAGCAGTTCTCTGGTGAGGCGCCCCACATGGGACGCACCGACCAGGCCGACGCGCTTGGCGTGGTTGCCGACCTTCGTGGGGTCGATCGGCACCTCGATCGAAGGGTCGCGTTCTGCGGCGCTGAGCCAGACGAACCCCTTGTTCGCGAGGACTATGGCTGCCGCGGCGAACTCCGCCACCGGAACCGCGTTCGCAGCCGCCGCACTGGTGACTAGGATCCCGCGCTCCCACACGGCGTCGGTCACCTGCCACTTCACCGTTCCAGCCGCGTAGGCGAACATCGCCAGCCGTGGCATCGCGTCGAGGGCTTCCGCGGTGAGCGTCGGACACCCCCAGTGTCCGAAGAGCACCTCGGTGGCAGCCAGCTGATCGGCGACAGTGGGGTCGCCGAAATCGCTGACCGCCTCGCGCCCCGAGAGCACCCCGGTGCGAGCGAGCGCTTCGAGGTGGTCAGTGGTGACCGCGTAGCCGATGATGCCGTCCATCATCGCCAGGGTGATCACCGGGGCACGCGAGCTCACTGGGCGCTCTCGGGGCGATCGGTCCGCTCACCCGTGGCGCGCCGCGCGGTGCGCTTGATCGACGCGAGCTCACCGCGTTCGGGCCGCTGCCTGTAGAAGTCGTCGAGCGGGTAGCAGCCCGAGACCATCCCGTTGCGGGGTGCGGTGGTGCAGTCGCTGAAGGTGCGACACACCAACCGGCGCGTCGGTGCCCTCCCTGCGAGGATGTCAGCGGGTAGGCCCGGGTGGCTCAGAGCCATGCGTCCCATCCCCGCCACGTGCATCCAGTGGTCCGCGACCAGCTCCTGGGCGACGTTCGCGAGGAAGTCCTGGCAGTAGCTGAGACCCGATCCGACGACCACCACCTCCGGGTGGGCTGCGGTGATCTCCCTCGTCGCGGCCTGCATGCGCGCCACCTCCACCAGCGGATCCGCCGGTGGTCGGTAGCCGTCGCTCGGCGGGAAGAAGGCCGGTCGTTGGGCATGGGGCGCGTAGTAAGGGCTCGACGCGGTGGCACATAGCATCTGCACGCCGTGGCCGGCGAGCTCGCCCACCAGGGCGTGGGTCTCCGCGAGGTCCACGCCGGTGCCGGTCCCGTCCCCACCGAAGCAGAACCGGTCGGCGTCGACGGGGACACCGATGCCCTCGGGCCCAGCCGTGTGCGGCGACAGGTCGTACAGCGAGACGCGCGACCCGAGGGTCAGGCCTGGCGAATCCGAGGCGATGGCGTCGAGCACCGAGACGACCCAGGCGCTGCGACCCGACAGGTCGCCGCCGTAGGGGCCGGGGCGGTCGCGCGCCGAGAGCAGCTCGTGGCCCAGGTAGCCGTGGCACTGCTTGACGTCGACGAAGTCGAACCCCGCTTCGGCGGCCAACCGCGCTGCGGTGACGAACGCGCCGACCAGGTCCTCGAGGTAGGCATCGGAGACCACCGAGGTGTGGTCGGCTCCCACGCGGGCATCGAGGACCGGGTCGTTGTGGGCGACCAGGGGCGCGGGAACCCCCTCGGGCCGCGACCAGCGACCGGAATGGGTGAGCTGGAGCCCGACCACCAGCGCCTCCGCGGAGTCGGCGCCGTGGTCGTCGGCATGGGATCGCGCCAGCGCGTCGCGCAGCGACGCGAGGTCCCGACCCGAGTGCTCACCGATGCAGAGCTGGCGGGGGTTGGCCCGGCCCTCGGGCACCACAGCGACGGCTTCACCGCCCCAGATCAATCCTGCTCCCGACGCCCCGAAACGCCTCCAACGCCGGCGCACCAGGTCACTCGGGCGCCCATCGGTGGTGGCGTCCCAGCCCTCCATCGGAAGGACCGCCCAGCGGTTCGCGATCCGCGGACCCGCCGCATTGCGGCCCGGTAGGCGCAGCTGCGCGCTCAGAGGGCCCGCCGGGTCGACCGAATCGGCGACGGGCAGCTCCACGCCGAGCACCCCGAGCCGCTCGCGCAGCGCCGCGGGCGTCGCGAGGCGGCGGACCTGCACGATGTCGTTCGGCGTCGGGGACGATTCACCTGCTGTGTCGCCGCCTGCCCGCCCGGTGTGATCCACCTCGCGAGTATGTCCCACGCGAACCGAAAGGGCTCAGCCACCGATCCGATGGCCCACACCATTCAGTTGGCCGGTGCGCGGCTCAGCGCAGAAGGCCGGTGCGCGGCTCAGCGCAGAAGGCCGGTGCGCGGCTCAGCGCAGAAGGCGGGTGCGGAACAACTCGAGCACCTCGTCGAGTGC
>CAYVYG010000173.1:0-3688 GCA_964454385.1 uncultured Microthrixaceae bacterium | reverse complement strand
GCGCGGCTCAGCGCAGAAGGCGGGTGCGGAACAACTCGAGCACCTCGTCGAGTGCCCGGCGGGTTGGTTCACCGGGTTCGTCGATCAGGTGCTCGGTGACCACCGAGTGTGGAGCCATGGGTGCGTCGGGGTTCGCGTCCTCGTCGTCGAGCTCGATCGCCACGAACGACTCCCCGAGCTGTTCGCGCAGGAAGCCGAATCGTTCCGGCGGGACGAACCGGTCACCGCGGAAGCGCATGCCGATCACCCGGAAGTCCTCCTCGGCCGCACAACGGCCACGGACCACTGCGAGGTCCTCCGGGGAGATGTCGATCGTCGCACGGCGCTTGGCACCGACCGCGAACGGCAACGACGGTTGTGAGAGCACGGGCGCGACCAGCCTGTCATCGGTCGCCATCGCGAGCGCGAAGCCACCGGTGAAGCACATCCCGATAGCTCCCACCCCGGGTCCACCACAGCGTTCGTGCTCCGAGGCGGCCAATGCCCGGAGCCAGTCGACCACCTCGGAGGTCCGCCCGGTGGCCCAGACCGTGAACTCCCGCGACACGCACGGCGGCACCGCACCACGAGCGAACGTGGAGAGCGACCCGAGGCGGCCGTGGGCGTCGGGAGCCGGATCACGACCCGGTTCGCCGAACAGGTGCGGCATCACCGCGCTGCACCCGATCCCCGCCACCCGACGGGCGAAATCCGCGACCCTCGGGGTGATTCCCGGGAGCTCCGCGATCACGACCACTGCGGGGCCTGCCCCGAGTCGGTAGATGTCCTTGGTGACGCCGTCGTGGGTGAAGGAGCTCCGCTCGAAGTCGCTCAGGGGGTCATCGGCCATGCCACACGGTACCGCTCTAACCGAGATGTTCGAACGGAGACGCTCGAACAGCGATCCTCAACCGGCGAGTCTCAAAGGGGCCCCTCGCCGGCCATCATTGTTGTCCGCAGCGGTCGTGGGGCTCGGCCCGGGCGTGGTCGTCGTGGTCGCCGATGCGACGACCGGCACCGCGGATCCCGCGGTGAGCGGGAAGTCCGGGCCGAGGATGTTGTTGGCCCAGGTGACACCGACCTCGTTCACCACGGAGGTGTCACCCTTCGTCGCAGCGGAGACGGTGCCCGCGGCGGTGAACGTCGCCGAACCGACCGGCATCGATTCGCTCCGACACGAGGTCCCGGTGCAGGTCCAATCCCCGACCCCTGCGCTGTGGTTCAGCTCCAGGCCGTCGACCTGCGTCGGTGGGATGTCGTTGACCAACACGTCGGTGGCGGGAAGCGGACCCGCGTTGGTCACCTTCACGGCCCAGATGATCGGTCCGCCGGGGTTCGCCTCGGTGTCGGAGGTGGATTTGTCGATCTCCAGGCTGGTGTCGCCGGTGCCCTTGACCACCACGGTGTCGTCCGCGTCGAGCGGACCACCGGGCGCCGGGCCGGTCCAACTCACCGACGCAGCGTTGACGCCGTCACCGCCGGAGGGATCGCCCTTCACCGGCGCCGTGAGCTCGAAGGTCGCCGATTCGCCCGGTGACAGCTCGCCATCGCTGCAGGTGGTGCCGCTGCAGTTCCAGGTTCCGGCGCCGTCGCTCCGGGTGAGTGCTGCGCCGCTGATCAGCGCTGAGAGGTCGCTGTCGGGTGTGTCGGTCACGGTGATCCCCGAGATCGCGGGTCCGGTCTGCGGAGGGGTGGGGTAGTCGACGGTGACCCCGCAGGTGAGCGTTGCGCCCGCGTCGACCTCTGCGGGACAGCTCTTGGTGATGTCGAGTGACACGTCGAGATCCACCGTCAGCTCCGCTGTTGCCAGTTGCTGGAAGGTCACCGGAAGGACGCCCCGGCCGAACTCGACCGAGAGATCGACGCTGCCGGTGCTGACCCCGGGATCGGTTCTCCAGGTGAAGGTGAACTTCTGTTCGTGGCCCGCGAACCCGAGCTGTCTCATGCAGTGGTCGCGGAACACGAGCAGGTGGTTCCACCTGCGGCTGTCGCAGCGCAGGTCCGCGAGCGATGCGTTCGCTGGCGTGTCCAGCTCACCGACGATGCAGTTGAACACCAACGGCAGACAGATCCGGTTCGAGGTCAGGGTCGCCTCGGCGACGATCGTCCAGCTCTGCTGCCCGGGGTCGTAGGTGCGCGACACCAGATCGAGATCCATCTCGGCGCGACGGCGATCGACCGCGTCGGATGATGCCGCAGCCGCGACGGACGCCACCGACACGCCTCGCTGTTCGGTCAGTGGGGCCGACGCGGACGCCTCCTGCGTCGCTGGCGCGGCACCAACGCGACCGACCACTCCGATTGCGACGATCAACGTCGCCGCGACGACGGCTCGAATCGAGATGGCGGATCCTGTGAACTTCACGGCTGCTCCCGAGTTGGCGGACGGCTCCCTGCCGCTCGAGCGGCTCACGGGACCTACATCTCCCGCTCGCCCAGCACGTGGGGGATGTCGGTGCTCCCTGTCTAGCGGGGCGACATGCAAAAACGGTGGACTTCTGCATGGCAGAGCCCCCGGTGGCACGGCCGCCAGCAAAGTAGCGTGGCGCCGATGAGCCCCGCGGAGAGCGTTCACGAGCACCTGGAGATGTCGACCGATGGTCCGGTCGGGCACCTCGTGTTGAACCGTCCCGAGAAGCTGAACCCGCTGTCGACCGGCGTGCTGTTGGGTATCGAGACAGCAGCCCGCCGCTTCGATGAGATCGATGAGGTCAGGGTCGTCGTGGTCGAGGGGCGGGGTCGCTCGTTCTGCGCGGGGGCCGACGTGTCGGTGTTCCGCGGAGAGCCGGGAGAGGGCGTATCGGTTCGCGATCGGGCTGATGCGGGACGCCGCATGGCCGAGGCCCTCGAGGCCATGAGACCCATCACGGTCGCTCGCATCCAGGGCCATTGCGTCGGTGGCGGAGTGGTGCTCGCAGCCGGGTGCGATCTGCGCGTTGCGGCCGAATCCGCTCGGTTCTCGATACCCGAGGTGGCCCTGGGGATACCACTGGCCTGGGGTGGCATCCCCCGTCTGATCCGCGAGGTGGGCGCGCCCGCGGCGCGCGACCTGGTCATGACATGTCGCAGCGTCGGCGCGCACGAGGCGCAGCGACTCGGGCTCGTGCAGCGCGTCGTTGCCGACGAGGAGCTCGATCGAGCCGTCGAGGAGATCGTATCGGAGCTGCTCGACCGGCCGAGGCTGCCGTTGTACCAGACCAAGCGGGCGATCGACGCGGTGACAGCCCAGATGGTGGGTACCGACCGGGCGTTCGCCGACGCGGATGCCCTGGTCAGCGCCATCGGCGACGACGAGTCCCGCGACGCTGCGCGGCGCTACCTCGAAGGCCTCCGAGGATGATCCGGACGATCGAAGCGCTACCTGCAGCTAACTTCTGGTCGTGCCGAAACAAGCGGAGATCGACTACCCGACCCTGCTCGAAGCCCAGGAACGCCTGCACGCAGCCCACAAACCGTTCTCCGACGAGCAACGGGGGCGTCACCTGCAGCAGTTCGGGCTCGTGCTGGACCTCCTGCCGGAGCCACCGGCGCGGGTGCTCGACATGGGTTGTGGTACCGGATGGACCACCGAGTTCCTAGCGAAATCCGGCTACGACGCAGTCGGACTCGACATCTCCCCCGAGATGATCGCGCTTGGAGCAGGTCTGCCTTCTCGCCGGGACCTCGAACTGGTCGTGGGCGACTTCGAACGCGTCGGGGACCTGGGTCG
>CAYVYG010000172.1:7070-7318 GCA_964454385.1 uncultured Microthrixaceae bacterium | reverse complement strand
GGTCCATCATCATGATCTTCGCGGAGGCGTGAAGCCGCTCCATGTGCTCGGTGAGGCGGAACACCCCCGGACCGGCGCTGGTCTCGTACGCGCGGATGCCCTCGAACACCCCGGTCCCGTAGTGCAGGGTGTGGGTGAGAACGTGGGTCGTGGCCTGTTCCCACGCCACGAGCTCACCGTTCATCCAGATGTTCGCTGTCGGTGTGATCGGCATTGTTTCCTTCCCGGCGGGCACCCGGGTGCTACGC
>CAYVYG010000172.1:0-6970 GCA_964454385.1 uncultured Microthrixaceae bacterium | reverse complement strand
ACCACGCCCACCTCCTCCGCAAGCGGGGCCCCAACCCCGCAGCGGCCGTATCGGTTGTCCTTCCCGGCGGGCACCCGGGTGCTACGCACCACGCCCACCTCCTCCGCAAGCGGGGCCCCAACCCCGCAGCGGCCGTATCGGTCTCAGTCTGGTCCCTGGTCGGCTCGAATGGCTGTCTCCACGAATGCTGCGATCTCCTCTCCGATGTCGCTGGTCGACCCCTCATAGCGTTCGGGGCGGTCACACGCCGCTGCCACCACGTCGGCCGCGCGGATCTCGCCCAGGTGTTCGAGCATCAGGCCCATCGACACGATCGCAGCTACCGGGTTCGCCTTGTTCTGACCGGCGATGTCGGGTGCGGTGCCGTGCACCGGTTCGAACATCGAGGGCCCGGTGCGGTCCGGGTTGAGGTTGGCCGATGCCGCGTATCCCACGCCACCGGCGACCGCACCCCCGAGGTCGGTGAGGATGTCACCGAAGAGGTTGTCGGTCACGATCACGTCGTAGCGCTCCGGGCGCTCCACGAAGTGGATGCACGCGGCGTCGATGTGGTCATAAGCGGTGCTCACCGACGGGTACTGCTCGGCGAGCTCGTCGAACACCCGCCGCCACAGGTCGCCCGCGAAGGTCAACACGTTGGTCTTGTGGACCAGGTGGAGCTGTCGGCGCTCGGTGCGGGACGCCCGCTCGAAGGCGAAGCGCAGGCAGCGCTCAACGCCCATGCGGGTGTTGACCGAGCCCTGGGTCGCCACCTCATGGGGGGTGCCCCGGCGCAGGAACCCACCTTCGCCCGCATAGGCACCCTCGGTGTTCTCACGCACCACCTCGAAGTCGACCCGGTCGGTGAGGCGGAACGGGCGCAGGTTGATGTACTGGTCCAACTCGAAGCGCATCCGCAGGAGCACGCCCCGCTCGACCAGGCCAGCCGGCGCGGCAACCCCAGGAGCGGGGTCGCCGACCGCGCCGAGCAGGATCGCGTCCAGGTCGCGCCACTGCTCCATCACCCCGTCCGGAAGCACCGTGCCGTCCGCCAGGTAGCGGTGCGCGCCGAGGTCGTACTCGGTTGCCTCGAAGTCGACCCCGGTCGCCTCGAGCACGCGCAGAGCCTGCGCGCACACCTCGGGGCCGATCCCGTCACCGCCGATCACCGCGATCCGGTGGGTCATCTCAGTTGGTCTCCTCTGGTCGTATCGCTTCGGTGCCCGTTGTCTCGTGGTCGGATGCGCCGGGGCAAAAGAAAACCGTCCCGGAGGGACGGTCGACAGCGCACGCCGGCAGTGGCGTGCGCTACGGAATCTCTACGTCGTGCCCGCGGGGGACCCTGTTGAGCCCGCAGGGAACCTCCGGGAGCAGTTCCCCGGGAGCTGACGCCGGACCGCGGTCCGCCGGGTGCATCGACCACATGTCGCCAAGTGTAGGCCCGACCAGCCACCGGCGCGAAGCGCGATTCCGCTTCTGGAGCGGCGACTGCGATCCGCGGGCCCACAACCTGGTGTGGAGGGCCGCGTGGCCCGCTCCCGAGTGGCACTCTCAGATGAGGGTGGTCAGCGTACGGTCGGAGCCGGCGCGAACCCAACCGGCGCGTCGAACGCGGCACGTCGGTGCGCGCGGCGGAGAACCGCGAGGATCGCCGGCCCGAGAACCACGATCGCGACCACGTTGGTGATCGCACGTCCGGTGTCCCAACCGAGTGTGGAGCTGGCGATCGTGAACAGGAAGAACCGGTGCAGGTTCTCCAAGACCGCCGCGCCCGCGACGAAGCTCAACTCGGTGTCCGCGCCGATCGCCCAGGGCCAGAACCACATGTTCAACAAGAACCCGTAGAGATACGCCCAGACCGCTCCGTAGCAGGCGAGCATCGCCACCTCGTAGCGACCCGTCACCCGGCGCGGCAACGCCCCGGCCCCGAGCCCGCACCAACCGGCGGCCAGCATCTGGAACGGCAACCACGGACCCACGCCCCCGGTCAACAGGGCGGAGGCGAACATCGTGGTGACCCCCAGCACGAAGCCGAAACCAGCTCCGTAGACGCGTCCTGCGAGGATCAACACGAAGAACACCGTCTCGAGTCCGGCGACCCCTGCACCGAGGGGCCGGAGCGCCGCGCCGACCGCGGTGAGCACGCCCAGCATCGCGATCGCCTTGGTGTCGATGCCTCCCCGGGACACCTCGGCGAGCACCACCGCGACCGCCATCGGCAACAGCGCCACGAACAACCACGGTCCGTCACCGCGCTGGGCGGAATCGGCGTCGGGGGTGATCACGAGCGGCCACAGGAACATCACCAGGCCGATCACGCCCACCAGAGCGAGCGTGATCACCGATGCACCTCGCAGCGGGATGACACCGCGGCGCTGCGAGGGGATCTGCGCGGAGGTCATCGTGTGTGCGCCGGGGGAACCACCCGCGGCGCATCCTCCGCCAGCGCCTCGGCGACCTGCTCGACGGTCAACCAGGCCTCGGGGTACATGACCTTCGCCACCTGGGGAGCGAAGGCCGCGGACGCGACGACCACCTCGGAGGTCGCGCCCCGGGCCACGATCTCACCCTCGGCCATCACGACCACCCGGTCCGCAAAGGATGCGACGAACTCCACGTCGTGGGTGGCGACCGCGATCGCGCGGCCCTGTGCGGCGAGGCCTGACAGCTCCCGACCGAGGCGCGCCTTGGCGTCGTGGTCGAGCCCGCGGGTCGGTTCGTCCAACAGCACCACCCGGGCATTCGCTGTGAGCTGCACCGCCAGGGCCACCGCCAGCCGCTGACCCTCGGAGAGGTCGCGGGGGTTCGCGCCCGGGTCGATGCCGTCGACCAACCGATCGACCCATCCGCGACAGGTGCCGCCGGGCGCCCCTGCCTCCGCGTCGGCGCGGTCGCACTCGCCGTCGACGGTGCTCAGGTACAACAGGTCGGCGGGAGTCTGGGGCACCAGGGTCACGATCGAGAGGGCCTGCGCCCGACCGACCGATGCCGGGTCCCGCCCGTGGACGTCGACGGTTCCGCGCTGACGCACCCCGGAGCCCTGAAGGGCCCACAGCAGCGACGACTTGCCCGAACCGTTGCGACCCATGAGCGCGGTGACCGAGCCGCTCGGCAGGTCGATGTCGACTCCGCGCACCGCGGCGACCACAGCAGCCGGACCGTGACGAACGACGATCCCCCGCGCCCGCAGCGACCCGGGGGTTGCGGACGGGTCACCGGTCACAGACGGTTGTTCCCGATTCCGGCGTTGCGATCCACGCTGTCGCGGGCGGGGTTCCGAGCGGTCGGGTTCCAGCGCTGCGAGGCGCTCCCGCAGCGGGGCGGCCAGGCGGCGCGCGTCACGGACCGACAGCGGTGGCGGTGACCAGCCCGCCAGCACCCCGAGTCGCACGACCGGTGGGGCGAGCACGCAGTTGGCGAGCAGCTCCCCCGGTGGGCCCGCACTCACCGAACCGTCGTCGGCGACGATGACCACGCGGTCGGCGTACTGCACGACGCGTTCGAGGCGGTGCTCGGCGATGATCACGCTCACACCCAGATCGTGCACGAGCCTGGTGATCGCGGCGAGGACCTCCTCGGCAGCGGTGGGATCCAGCGCCGAGGTGGGTTCGTCGAGCACCAGGATCCGGGGCTGGGCGGTCAGCGCGGCGCCGATCGCGACCCGTTGCTGCTGGCCACCGGAGAGGTCCACCAGCGCCCTCGAGCGCAACTCGGCGATCCCCAACAGGTCGAGTGTCTCCTCGACCCGTTTGCGCATCGTGTCGGGCGGCACCGCGAGCTGCTCCATCGCGTAGGCGAGCTCGTCCTCGACCACGTCGGTGACGAAGCCAGCGAGCGGGTCCTGGCCGACCACACCGACGATGTCTGCGAGGTCCCGGGGCCGGTGATCCGAGGTCGCGCGGCCATCGACGGTGACCGTCCCCGACAACGTCCCACCGGTGAAGTGCGGCACGAGACCGTTGATCGCGCCCAGCAGTGTCGACTTGCCCGAACCCGTGGAGCCGACCACCACGCACAGCTCGCCCTCGGGGATCTCGAGGTCCACACCCCACAGCGTGGGTTCGCTGCACCGCGGATAGGTGATCGACACGCCGCGGAAGCTCACGGCTCCACTCGAAGTGCTCACCGCACGGCTCCGGGTCGGCGCGCCTCCCCCGAGACCGCCATCGGCGGAGCGGCCATCGCCGGCAGCGCGCCGGCGAGCAGCGATGCCACTGCGATCGTTGGGAGCGTCGGCCATGCGAGCACCGTCGGCGACGGATCGAGCCCGATCGGGTCGAACACACCGGCGAGGATGAACCCGACGGCTACGAGCACTCCGCACGCGCTCACGACCCACTCCTCGATCCGCCACGGATCGGGCCTGTAGCGGGTGTGGGAGACCCGGCGCCCCGCCAGGTTCACGCCGAGCGCGCACAGCAGCGCACCGACCACGAGCATCGGGATCCCGAGCGACCTCGACAGGGTGGCGTCCAACCAGGCGTAGGTTCCGATGCACAGTCCGATCAGCCCGCTCACCAACAGCACCGGGGCGAGTCTGTCCGCGCGGCCCCCCACGTTGTTGCGGCCGTGGCCGCGCGAATCCATCGCCGCCGCGAGAAGCAGGGAGCGATCGAGAGCGTCGCTGGCGACTGGGACGATGAGGTCGCGCAGCAGGTGGGTCCGGCGCCCCGTGTCACCCCGCAGGCGCCTCGCGCGGGTGACCCGTTGCGCGCTCTGCACGAGCTGGGGCGCAACCGACAGCGCAACGGTCACCGCAACGCCCACCTCGTGGAACGCAGGCGGCAGCGATGCGAGGAGGCGCTTCGGATTCGCGAGGGCGTTCGCCGCGCCGACGCACAACAGGAGCGCCGCGAGCCGCATCCCCTCGCGCACCGCTGCGAGCACCGCCTCGACGGTCACCACTCCGCCGATGCGGATGCCGGCGGCCGCCTCGGGAAGTGGGATCTCGGGCAGGGTGAACATGATCGTCGTGCCCGTGCCGGCGTCGAGCAGCACGCGGAACACGACCCGCAGGCCCACCACGAACAACGCGAGGTAGATGTAGTACCTGAAGCCCCGCGCCCATGGAGCGGCGCCACGTCGGGCCGCAACGACCAGCGCGACGACCCCCAACAACAGACCCAACAGCAACAGGTTGGTGGTCCGGCTCGCAGCCGTCGCCATGCCGAGTGCCCAGATCCACCATGCGACGGGGTGCAGCGCCCGGGGCAGTCGAGCAATGCGGCTTGCGGTCCGGGGCGGATCGACAACGGCCATCGGACCGCCTGCCACCGGAGCGGGCCGCACGATCATCAGCTCGATCCGGGTGCGTCGCCGGACCGCATGCCGTCTACCGGTGTGTCGTCTGCCGGCGTATCGACTGCCGGCGTATCGACTGTCGGTGTGTCGTCTGTCGGCGTGTCGACTGTTGGTCCGCCGACAACCGCGAGCGACCTGAACCGGCGCCGGTTCACCACCACGGCGGCCAGCCCCAACGCGGCGACGGCCCCCACGGCGATGCCCGATCCCAGTGGTGAGCCGGGTCCGCTGCGACCGCTGTCGGCCGAGCGGATCGTCGACAGCGCCTCCTCGGAACCCGTCCCGTCGGCACGGCGCCCCCTCTGCTCGGAGCGCTCGGGATCCTCCCGCGAACCGTCAGGCGTTTCCCGCTCGTCATCGCCAGGGTCGACTTCCGGACCCGACGACCCGGTTCCGGGAACAGCGCTCGAGGTGGTCGCCCCGGCCACCTGTTCGTCAGTGTGTCCGCCACCGGTTGCACCGGCGTCGCCGGGGGCACCGGCTGCACCCGGGTCGGGGGTCGCCCCGCCCCCGGCACCCGACGCCGAACCGCCGACAGAACCCGCGCCCGGCGAGGTGGCCTGCGATCCCGGTCCCCGCGGACCATCCTGCTGGGGAGCCTGTCCCCCAGAGCTGCCGCCGCCTGCAGGCCGCGTCGTCGGAGGTGGGGTCGTGGGAGCGACCGTCGTCGGTGGCGCAGCGGTGGTGGCGGTGGTGTCGCAGTTGCGTCCGGTGCTACCTGCACCCGCCACGGGCGAGAAGGTCGAGCTCCGCGGTGCGGCGGCCGTACCGGTGGCGAAGGACCAGCCCTCCACCGTGCCGCGCACCGGGCGACGGTTCATGCCGGCGTTGCTGTAGCACCACGACCCGCCGCGGTCGGCCACCCAGTAGGCCCAGTAGGCGTTCGGAGGCGACGGCACCACGCAGCGGTCGCGGTCCGCACCCGGGCGACCATCGATGCGGCACAGGAAGCTCGGCGAGCGGGCGGCACCCTCCACGGTGAACCCGACCGACGTGAGCGCGGCCATTCCCGACGCCGGCTGACCGGGCGCGCAACGCACCTCGACCCCGCCACCGAAGGCGCCGAAGTCGACCACGACGGTCACACCGTTCGCATCGGGACAGGGACCGGGGGCCGCGGAGACCGGCTGGGCTCCCAGCACTGGCGTGACGACAAGGCTCAGCAGCAGGGTGAGCGCCGCAACGCGCCCTTGGGTGACCCGCTGACGCGTTGCGAACGCAAGAGGACCACAGCAGTGGGGCGCCACCGCTCTAGGGCCGGGTCCTGTTCCGGCGTACCGCCACCCGCGCGCCGGATGCCAATACCACGAGCCCGGAACCGATCAGCACCAGTGCCAGTGTCGCGAGCGGAATCCCCTCGGAGCCGGTCCGCGCGAGCGAGCTCGCACCCTTGGAGCCCGCAGCGCTCGGAACGTACCCCGAGTCGGAAGCGCCTGGCGCTGGGGCATCCACCTGCTCACCTGCGACCCCGACGGGCGCAGCGGCGACCGGCACAGCCGGGGCCCCCGCTACAGGGTCCCCGCCACCGGCATCGGCATCGGTTGCGGGGACCACAGGGGTCGTCGTGGTGGAGGTGGTCGAGGTCGTTGAGGTAGTCGAGGTGGTGGTCGTGGTGGTCGTGGTGGTACCGCCACCGGGCGGGTCCACCACCTCGACCAGGAGCCCGGCGCCCAACCCCAGCATGCCCTGG
>CAYVYG010000171.1:0-7350 GCA_964454385.1 uncultured Microthrixaceae bacterium | reverse complement strand
GACCCGGACGAGCCGCTGGGCTCCACGGCGCTCCTGGTCCACCAGAGCCGACGCCTGCGGACGACTCATCCGGGTGATCGCCGTCTCGGCGACCGCCAGAACAGCTGCGATCGCCACGAGCACCGCCGTGACCACCAGCAGCCAGAAGTCCGCGCTGCTCACGACCTGGTCCAGGGATCACGCGACGGCGGAATCCGAAGTGCCGCCATCAACCCACGCTCGCGGTCCCACATGGCACGCCGGTCACCATCGCCGGCATGGTCCCAGCCACACAGGTGCAGCCCGCCGTGCACGACCAGGAGGCGCAACTCGTCCGCGATCGTGCCGGCATGATCAGCCGCGTTGCGTCGCGCGACCTCGGGGCACAACACGACGTCACCCACGAGGACGCCTAGAGCCTCCCCCGCAACCGAGGATCCGCCATCCGGCCCCTGATCTCCCGCGGGTGCGTCAACCGACCCCCGACCGTCCTCTTCGCCGGCGCACGCCGCGCCATCGATCGGGAAGCTGAGCACGTCCGTCGGGCCCTCGACACCCATCGAATCCGCGTTGAGCCGGGACATCTCCTCGATGCCCACCAGGTGCAGGCCCGCTTCTGCATGCGGCGGCACTCCCTCCGCTCGAAGCACCTCCCCCAGCAGCTCACCCAGGGATTCGACAGAAGGGATGTCGCTTCCCGGTGTGCAACCGCTCGAACGCCGATGCGTCGTGCGGTCCTGCACCACCACGATGGGGCGTCGGCCGGGGTGGGCTCCGATGTTGGTGCTCACTGTGCTGTTGGTGCTCACTGTTCGTCGACAGCGGACCCGGTCGCGGGCTCGGCCCGCGCGTAGGCATCGACGATGTCCTGGACGATGCGATGGCGCACCACGTCGCGCGCGCTCAGGTGCACGAAGCCGACCCCTTCGATGTCACCCAGGATCTCCTGCAGACGGTCGAGCCCGGAACGCCCTCCGGGTACGTCGACCTGGGTCGTGTCACCGGTGACCACTGCCTTGGAGCCGAACCCGATGCGCGTGAGGAACATCTTCATCTGCTCGGGGGTGGTGTTCTGTGCCTCGTCGAGGATGATGAAGCTCGAGTTGAGCGTGCGCCCGCGCATGAACGCGAGCGGAGCGACCTCGACCGATCCCCTCTCGAGGTGGCGTTGGGCTCCCTCGGGACCGACCATGTCGTGCAGCGCGTCGTAGAGCGGTCGCAGATAGGGGTCGACCTTGGCCATCAGGTCGCCGGGCAGGTACCCGAGACGCTCCCCCGCTTCGACAGCGGGGCGTGTGAGCACGATCCGCTCGACCTCCTTGGCCTGCAGAGCCTGCACCGCCATGGCGACCGCCAGCCAGGACTTGCCGGTGCCGGCGGGGCCGATCCCGAAGGTGACCGTGTTGGCGGCGATCGCCTCGATGTAGCGCTTCTGGCCGGCCGTCTTGGCTCGCACCCGCGACCCGCGCGACGTTCGCATCACCTCGGTGGTGAGCACCTCGGAGGGTCGCTCGTCGGAACGAACCATGTCGATCGTGCGCTCGAGCACCGGAGCGTTCAGGTCATGACCGGACTCCAACAGGCTGACCAGCTCGGCGAACAACCTCGCAACGGTCGTGGTGTCCTCGCCCGCCAGAGACACCTCGGTGCCCCGAACTGTGATGTCGGTTGCGGGGAAGGCATCCTCGATGACCTTGAGGTGTTCGTCGGCAGCACCGAGTAGGTCCGTCATCAGGTGGTTGCCCGGCACCTGCACCCGGGCGGCGAGATCAGTCATTTCGAGCGCGAGTCTACCGTCGGACCCGTCGCTGGTAGCTGCGTGGCAGAACCCGGAACGTCGCGCGCGCCGAGACGACGGTCCATCCGAACGCTCAGAACCTCAGTCCCCGCGGGCGGGCGTCTGGGTGCCAGAAGCCTCGTCAGCGGGATCCCCGGCAGTATTTCGCAGATCGTGGGTCGGTTGCGAAGTGGTCAGGTCGAGGGTGCCGGGGGCGATCCGGCAGCGTTCGATGAACTCGTCCACCTCATGTTGCTTGAGCCGGATCACGCGCCCGAAGCGGTACGCGGGAACCTGACCCTCATCGATGAACCGGTACAGGGTCCGGGGGGTGACCCCGAGACGTTCTGCAGCCTTCGCGGTGTTCAGCCATGTGACCTCGGTGGAACTCACATGGGCGACACTAGCGAACCCAAGCACCCCCGGCGGGGATGGTTGCGTCCGCACTTGTGGGAAGAACCCCCATAACTCATCGCGCTCCAGCACTCTTCCGAACACATCACCTGTCACTTGACAAACTTTCAGCCATCCGCGAACGTTCGGCCCTTTACGGGAAGAGGAGTAGAGGTGGCTGGGGATCGGGCACCTGCAACATCGGGTGGCGCCAGGTTCGTGCGTTGGCGCGCGCTCGTCGGCGCCGCCCTGGTGACCGCAGCGGCGTTCGGGGTCGTGTTCGCCCACAGAGCTGCTGAGAACCCACCCGAAACCCGCTACCTCGTCGTCACCTCCCCGGTGGCTCCCGGCGAGGTGCTGCGCAGCGAACACCTGGGATCACTGGCGATCGAGCTCCCCGACGCGGTGGATGCGATCGATGCGCAACGCAGCGACGAGGTTCTCGGAAGGGTCGCGTCGCGCGCCCTGGAACCATCCGAGCTGCTCACCGGGGCAGCGCTGGTCCCCAGGGACCGCTTCGTCGATCCAGCCGAGATCGAGGTGGCCATAAGCGTCGACCCCGCTCGCACCCCCGTGGGCCAGTTCCGCACGGGCGACCGGGTGACGGTGCTGACGACCGGCGAGGACGGTACCCGTGAGCTGGCGGTGGACGCACGTGTGACGCACCTCGATGACGACGAGCGGGACTCGGGAATCGCGAGCCCCCACAACCTCCGGTTGGGCCTCGCGCTGGTCGACATCGACGCAGCGCGCAGCGTCGTGGACGCAGCGATCAACGAGGAGCTCACGATCGTGTTGAGCGCTCCGGGCGCGGGTGGGTCCCCATGACGAGCGACCTGAAAAGCGGGATCATCACCGACCCGAGCACCGGGTCGGCGCCGACGCTTGCCGATGACGTCGCCGTCCCCCACGTCGTCGCCACCCTTGCGCATCCCAGAAGTCCATGGCCGACCACGCTCGCCCGTTGGGTGACCAGCGGCGCGGCACCCGTCGAGCTCGTCACATGTCTTTCCGCCGAAGAGCTGAGCGTCGTCATCGCGTCGGGCCGTCGACTGTCCGCGGTGCTGCTCGACGGCGCCAACAGCCGTGTGCGCCCGGAGCTCGTCGCCGACCTGCGCGACCACACGGTACCGATCGGAGTGGATGCACCCGGTTCTGTGACCGACTGGGACGGCCTCGGGGTGTCGACGGTGCTGGGCGCGCACTTCGAACGCGGTGACCTGATGGCCCTGCTCGAACGCAGCGACGCCGGAGCCCGTGGAGTCGATCAGCGCCCGAGCACGACGCTGACCATGGTACAGCGTCGCGCCAGCGTGGTCGCTGTGTGTGGTTCCGGAGGCGCCGGCAGCTCCGTGGTGTCGATGGCGATCGCGCAGGGGCTGGCGGACGGCGCTCGCCGATCCCAGAGCGTGGACCAGCCCCGAGAGGTCCTGCTGATCGATGGTTCCCGGCGTGCGCACCAGGCGCTCTACCACCACACCGGCGACGTGCTGCCCGGTTTGATGGACCTGGTGGCGCGCAACCACCGGCGAGCACTCGACGGAGCCGACCTCGACGAGCTCACCCACGAGACCGACCGCGGCTACGACCTGCTGCTCGGAGCCCCCACCCCGCGCGACGCAGCTGCGCTGGGACCTGCGGACCTCGGTTCCGTTCTCGAGATCGCCGTCAACCACAACGACGTCGTGGTGGTGGACCACGAGGGCGATCTTCCGCTCGGGCACCTGAGCAATGCCCTGGCAGGCCTGGCCGACGTGTGGGTGATCGTCACCGGAGCGGGGATCAAGGGTCTGCACGATGCGCTGCGGTTCGCCCAGGAGGCGAAACGCAGCGCGGTCGCCCCCGAACGGGTGCTCGTGGCGTGCAACCGGGTGCGGCGCCGCGACCCGGCACGTGTCCGCTTCCCGATCGAGCTGTCGCGGATGGCCGCATCGATGGGGCTGGACCTACCGGCTGGCGTGGTACTGCCCGAGGTGCGCCTCGAAGCCGTCCACCACGATGCGACACCGGTGCCGCGCAGGCTCGTGCAGCCGATCGCCGCGCGGGTGGGTCGCCTGTTGGATCACGCGGCCAGACACGATCCCACGGCCCACAGGCACCTCGCCGGTGCGACGATACGGACGGCCGCCCCATGATCTCCGGGGGAATCGGCTCCGCAGCGACGATGTCGCCCGTCGCGACGTCGGGACCCCTCGAGGAGATAGAACGCCGTGTCCGGGCGCGCGCCAACACGATGGGACTCGACACCGCCACGCCCGAGGGTTCGGCGACCCTGCGTGACCTGATCGCACAGGAGATCGACGGCTTCCAGGAGGAGCACCGCCGAGGCGCACAGACGCTCGCAGTGGCAGACCCGGGGGCTCTGGCGAAGCGGGCGTTCCACAACCTCGCACGCTACGGCCCCCTCACCGAACTGCTCGAGGACCCCGATGTCTGGGAGATCATGGTGAACTCCCCGACGGCGATCTTCTCGAAGCGACATCAGGGCCACAGCGGGTTGCACCCCGAGGTCTTCCACGACGACGACCACGTGACACGCACGATCACGAAGCTGCTCGACGACTCGAGCACCTCGCACCGCAAGCTCGATCCTGCCGAGGGTCTCCAGGACGCCCAGCTCGACAACGGCGCACGGGTCCACATCGTCCACGGCGACCTGACACGCGGCGGTCATCTCGTGGTCAACATCCGCAAGTTCACCGGAGTCGCCATCTCGGAGCTCTCCGAGCTGGTCGAACGCGGATCTCTCAGCAGCGCCGCCGCCGGGTTCCTGGCAGCAGCGGTGCGGGCGCGCACCTCGATCGTGTTCGCAGGCGCACCCGGGTCGGGCAAGACGACGCTGTTGTCGTGTTGCGCGGCCGAGCTCGATCCGGCACTCCGGGTGGTCATCGCGGAGGAGGTCTTCGAGGCGGATCTGCCCATCGCGAACCTCGCCGGCCTCCAGACGCGCCCGACTCGGAACGACCGCTCCGAGATAGACCTCCGCCGTCTCGTCTCGGGCTTCCTCCGCATGGCTCCCGACGTCGCGATAGTCGGAGAGGTCCGGGACCGCGAGGCGCTACCGCTTCTGCTGACGCTCTCGAGCGGCGTGACCGGTTACACGACGATCCACGCCGGGTCGGCCCGTCAGGGCCTCACGCGCCTGCGCTTCATCGCTCAGCTCGCCGAAGGAGCGCGGGACCTGCCTCTCAGCGCTCTCAACACCCTGGTGAGTGACTCGGTCGACCTCGTGGTGCACACCGAACGTACCCGCAGCGGGCCGGCGGTCACCTCGATCCTCGCCGTGGAGGATCTCGCCGCGGGATCCGAGGCGGTGAACCTCACCACCACCGATGTGTTCGTGCGCAGCGCCACGGGGGCACTCGAGTGGTCAGGTCTCGTACCGGCAAGGCTGAGCGAGAGGATGGCGACTCGAGGCGAGGACCTCCTCGAGCTGTTGGATCCCTTCGGCGAGGGTCCACCATCGCGACCCGAGGGTGAATCGTCGTGAGCGCGATCGTTTGTGCCCTGCTGGCAGCCGCCGGTGTCCACCTGTTGCTCCCGCGCCCCTCGGCGACGCCAGCGGACGCACCCCGCAGGCCGCGACCGGACCTGTCCCGATTGCACGACCGGGTGCAGGGCTGGTTGAACCGTACCGGCCTCGAATCGGTCTCGCCGTTGCAGTTCGCGACGGTGTCGGCCGGCGTGGGAGTCACCGCGGGTGCGCTGTGTCTGATCTCGGTCGGTGGCATGATCCCGGCGGTCCTGGTCGGGGTGATCGCGGCGACGGTCCCCGCCACGGTGTGGCGTCGACGCCACCAGGCCACCCGCGACGCGACTCTGGAGGCCTGGCCACGGATGATCGAGGAGATCCGGGTGCGTGTCGGATCCGTCGGCCAGGCCATCCCCCAGGCGCTCCTCGAGACCGGCGTCAACGGGCCGCTGCCCCTGAGCAGGGCGTTCGCCGCGGCCCAGAGGCAGTGGGCGCTCACGACCGACTTCGAGGAGACGGTGCGAGTGCTGAAAGGGTCTCTCGCCGATCCGACAGCCGACGCGGTGTGCGAGACGCTGTTGGTCATCCACCAGGTCGGCGGCGACCCGGATGTGGCACTCGAGGCGCTCGCGGCTGACCGCCGGTCCGATCTGCACGAGCGACGCGAGGCCGACGCTCGCTCAGCGGGTGCCCGTCTGGCGAGGTGGTTCGTCATCGTCGTACCCGCGGGTATGGCCTTCGCCGGGCTCAACCTGGGCAACGGCAGGGAGGCCTTCCGCAGCGGTGCCGGCCAGCTGGCCAGCGCGGTCGCGATCTCGATGATCGTGGCGTGCTGGTGGTGGGCGGGGCGCATCATGGCGACCCCACCACAGCAGAGGGTGTTCGACAGATGAGCGCCCGCGATGCAGCGCTCATCCTCACGTTCTACACGGGGGCGCTTCTGCTGTTGAGCGGCTTGCGGTCCTTCTCACGGGAGCCACGACGAGCGCGGAGCGCGCCCTACCTGGCCGACCGGGCCTTGCCGGCACCCACATCGCAGTGCGCGACGCCCGTGGCAGCCGTGCTGGCCCCCCTGGCCGAGGCGCTGGGCTCACGACTCGCCCGGATGACGGGGATCCGCAGGGACCTGCCTGCGCGCCTCACGGCCGCGGGAAGCGAGGAGACCCCGACAGGATTCCGGATGAAGCAGTTCGTCCATGCACTGATCGCACTGGGCCTATCTTCGGTCCTCGCCCTCTCCATCCGGCCCGGGCCGGTGGTCTCGCTCGCGATGTTGTGCGGGTTGCCCGTGCTGGTGGTGCTCGCCCACGAGCAGCGTCTCGAGTCACGCATCGAGAGCCGCCGTCTGCGCACCGAGACAGAGCTGCCGGTGGTGACCGAGCAGATTGCCGTCCTGCTCGCCGCTGGGATGTCGCTCGGAGCAACCCTGGAGCGGATCGCGCGCCGGGGCAACGGTGTCGTGGCAGCCGAGATCGCTGAGGTCCAGCGTCAGGTGCGACAGGGTGACTCGGAGATGGAGGCGCTGCGCGCTTGGGCGGAGAGAGCAAGATGCATCGGGGTCGACCGACTGGTCGCGGTGCTCGCGATGCACCGCGACGCGGCTGATCTCGGAGCGCTCCTGGCCACCGAGTCCCGCTCGATCCGAGCAGCTGCCCACCGACGTCTGGTGGAGTCCATCGAACGCCGCTCCCAACTCGTGTGGGTACCGGTGACGGTGGCGACGCTGATC
>CAYVYG010000170.1:0-7362 GCA_964454385.1 uncultured Microthrixaceae bacterium | reverse complement strand
AAGAGAGACACAAGGTCAAATTCAAAAAGCAGGACAACCAAGCCAAGCGTTTGGAACAATGTTTGAAAATACTTGACTCGCAAAGGATAGCGTGTTTTTACAACCAAATACAACTGCCGAAAAGGTCGGGTATGGTGCAGGGAGGAGCGAACCGGCTCCGTGACGAACCGAGAAGGACTACCGACATGAGTGACAACTTGGGTTTCGAGACCCCCCAACTCCACGCACTACAGAAGCCCGATCCGACCACGGGTGCTCGTGCGGTGCCCATCTACCAGACGACCGCATATCAGTTCCGCGACACCAAGCACGCGGCAGACCTCTTCGCGCTGTCGGAGATGGGCAACATCTACACCCGGATCATGAACCCCACCCAGGCGGTGGTCGAGGCCCGCATCGCGGCGCTCGAGGGTGCGACGGAGACCGCAGTGGGGATCCCGGGCGCGCTCCTCGTGGCATCGGGTCAGGCAGCCGAGACCCTGGCGATCATGAACCTCGCAGAGGCGGGCAGTCACATCGTGAGCTCCGCCGCGCTCTACGGAGGCACCTACAACCTGTTCCACCACACGCTGCCCAAGTTCGGCATCGATGTCTCCTTCGTCGAGGACGCGGACGACCTCGACGCGTGG
The DNA here is from genome assembly GCA_964454385.1 of uncultured Microthrixaceae bacterium. Lineage (GTDB taxonomy): Bacteria > Actinomycetota > Acidimicrobiia > Acidimicrobiales > Microtrichaceae > JAMLGJ01. The sequence goes on along the minus strand of CAYVYG010000170.1, from coordinate 6,733 downwards.
GCGGCCGCGGCCAGGCCCAACACGAAGGCCTTCTACGGCGAATCGATCGGCAACCCCAAGAACGATCTCCTCGACATAGCGGGGGTCGCGGGTGTCGCGCATGACCAGGGCGTGCCGCTGATCGTGGACAACACGGTCGCGACTCCGTACCTGTGCAATCCGTTCGAGCACGGTGCCGACATCATCGTTCACTCCGCCACCAAGTTCATCTGCGGTCACGGCACCTCCATAGGTGGCGTGATCGTCGACGGAGGCAGCTTCGACTTCTCGGCCAACGACAGGTTCCCGATGTTCACCGAGCCCGACGAGAGCTATCACGGCCTCACCTACTGGCCTGCACTCGGCCCGGGCAGCTACATCATCAAGGCGCGGGTCCAGTTGCTGCGTGACATGGGCCCGGCGGTCAGCCCCTTCAACGCGTTCCTGTTCACCCAGGGCCTCGAGACCCTTTCGCTGCGCATGGAGCGACATGTCGCCAACGCGACCGCCGTGGCGCACTTCCTCGAGGGCCACGACCAGGTCGAGCGGGTGCAGTACGCGGGCCTCGCGTCGAGCCCCTGGAACGACCGCGTCGAGACCTACACGCCCAGAGGTGCCGGTTCCCTGCCCGCGTTCATCATCAAGGGCGGGCTCGAGGCCGGGAAGCGCTTCGTCGAGGCGCTGGAGCTCCACAGCCACGTAGCGAACCTGGGTGATGCCCGCAGCCTCGTGGTGCACCCCGCCTCCACCACCCACAGCCAGCTGACCGAGGAGCAACAGCGCGCGACGGGAGTGGAGCCGGGCCTCGTGCGCCTGTCGGTCGGCATCGAGACCGTCGACGACATCATCGGCGACCTCGAGCGGGGGTTCGCTGCGGCGCGGTAGGGGTGGTCGGCAGCACTGGCCGACAACAACCGGTCGACAACACCGGACGACGGCTCCGGTGGACCGCGGCCGCTCGGGTAGTGGATCGCGCCCGTGCGGACCACACTGGGCATGTGAACAGCATCCCCGACCGCGGACATCCCTGGTTCCCCGTCTGGGGGCTCAGGTTGGTGACCTCGCGGCTCGAGTTGCGCCCGGCGCGCGAGCGGGAGATGGACGCGCTGGTCCGACTCGCGGAGCGCGGCATCCACGATCCCGACACGATGCCCTTCGAGGTGCCCTGGACCGACGTGCCCTCGCCACGGCGCGAACGCGAGACCTACGCGTTCATCCTCGGCTGTTGGGCCGGTATCTCGACGCAGGCCTGGCGCCTGCCATTCGCGGTCTGCGTCGAGGGAGCGGTGATCGGGCTCCAGGACCTGGCTGCACCGCACTGGGATGGGACCCGGGTTGTCCAGACCGGCTCCTGGCTGGGGCGTGACTACCAGGGTGGCGGGTTCGGGACCGAGATGCGTGCCGCCGTGCTGCACCTTGCGATGGACCATCTCGGAGCCGAACGGGTCGAGTCGACCGCCTTCGCCGACAACATGGCCTCGATCTCGGTGTCGCGGCGCCTCGGCTACAGGGAGGTCGGTGAGCGCTTCGTCGAACGGAGGGGGGTCGCTGCCCGTCAGGTGTGCTTCGTGATGGATCGGGTGGATTGGGACGGGTCCGTCGCCGCATCGGTGCCCGTGGAGGTCCTGGGGGTGAACGACGGGGTGCTCGAGCAACTCGGTGTTGAGCCGGCCGACCAGTGAACCGGTTGCGGTGCCGACCCTGTGGTAATCCACACACACCGCACCGCCGGGCCAGGAGCGCGATCGCGCCTCAGGTGTCGATGCGGACCTTCGGGCATCCGTCGGTGATCGTGAGCGTCGCCGGCATTCCGATGAGATCGACCGGTTCGCCCAACCAGAGCGGAGCCGTGAGGGCCATCGTGCCTCCGCGGTGCGTACCGCTCACCACCGTGAGCTCGAGCGCGGTGTTGCGCCCGCCGTCGGTCGGCAGATCATCCGCGTTGACCACGAACACGTCGTAGGTCCCATCGGGCAGGGGCGAGCCGGTCACATCGTCTCCGCGAAGCTGACGTGTCCCTCACCTCGCAGGACGTTCTTGAGCAGCTTGCCCGAGGCGTTGCGCGGCAGTTTGCCCTCGTGGCGTTCGATGTAGGTCGGGACCTTGAACCCCGCCAGCGCATCGCCGACCCAGCCACGGATCTCGTCGTCGCTCAGCGTCGCACCCGGTGCCAGCTCGACCACCGCCTTGACCTCCTCGCCGAGCTCGGGGTGGGGTACGCCCACGACAGCTGCATCGGCGATCCCGGGATGCTCGACCAGGCGGTTCTCGATCTCGACGCAGTAGACGTTCTCGCCGCCGCGGATCAACATGTCCTTCGCCCGGTCGGTGATGTAGAGGTAGCCCTCGTCGTCGAGGTGACCGACATCGCCGGTGTGCAACCAGCCATCACGGATCGTCTCGGCGGTGGCCTCGGGGTTCTCCCAGTAGCCGGCCATGACGATCGGACCGCGGATCAGCACCTCGCCGGTCTCGTGTGCTCCCAGGTGGTTACCCTGCGGATCGGCGATCGCGATGTCGACCACCGGCATCGGCAGACCAACCGAGTCGACCTTCTCGGCCTCGGTTCCCAGTGCCAGGATCGTCGCCACCGATGACGACTCGGTGAGCCCGTAGGCGTTGGTGGTGGCCTTGACGCTCGGGAACGTCTCGCGGATGCGCCGCTGCAGCTCGTCAGCGGACGGCGAGCCACCGAACGCGACCGAGACGATGCTCGTGAGGTCGTAGTCGCTGCGTGCCGGGTGCTCGGTGGCACGCCAGATCATGGTGGGCACCGTCGCCCAGATCTTCACTCCCTCGTCCTGGATCAACCCGAAGACCTTCTCGGGATCGAAGCGGCCCTGCGGTATGACCAGCTTCATGCCTCCCATGAACCCGACCACCAGCGTCGAGTGGCAGCCCGAGACGTGGAACAGCGGTGAGGTGAGCAGCGACACCGGTTGTGAGCCGTCGGAGATCCGGTCAGCGGCCGGGTTCACCATCGCTGCGAGGGACAGACTGAACACCGTGTTCTGGAGGTTGGCGATCATGTTCCCGTGGGTGCTGATCGCACCCTTGGGCCGACCGGTGGTGCCCGAGGTGTAGAAGATCACCGCCGGATCGGACTCGTCGATCTCCGTGGTGGGAAAGCCCGGTTCGCCTGCTGATCCCTGGGCTACCGCATCGGAGTAGGCCCCGATCACCGGCCCCCGATCCCCGGAGTCGAGTGCCCGGTCGTCGCCGGTGCCGTCGATGAGCAGCACCTGTTCGAGGTCCGGCACCTCGCCGAGATGGCGATCCAGCCGAGCGAAGCGCTGGCGGTCCACGACCAGCACCTTCGCCCCGGAGTGGTTGAGGCCGTAGAGGATCTCATCGGTGTTCCACCAGCCGTTGAGCCCCACGAGGATCGCCCCCATGTCGACGGTCGCCCAGAAGGTCGCGCACCACTGCGGGTTGTTGGCGCTGAGCACCGCCACCCGGTCGCCCTTCGCGATGCCCGCAGTCGCGAGCCAGGCGGACAGGGCGTTGACCTCGGCGAGGAAGTCCGTGTAGGTGATCCGCTGGTCGCCGTAGACGACGAACTCCTTGGGGCCGTGGGCGGCGCCGAACACCTCCGAGACGAAGCGCAGGTTGGGCAGCCGGTCCTTGTAGACCTTCATCGGCCTGCCGTCGATCCCCTCGGTGGTGATGACCTCGAACTGGCCACCCGGCCCGGTCAGCTCCGCGGTCGCCTCGGCGATGGTGGTCATTCGGTTCCCCCTGGGGTAGGACGATGTGACACACAGAAGGTACAGATCGGCAAGCTGCCTCGCAGGCCATCGCGAGGGTGTGTCGCACCGCCGCTCATACGCGTCGAGCCACCGGTCGGCCGCTCAGCTCCGGCCCGAGACCCCGGCCGCGCTCAGAGGCGGCTCAGGATGTGGTCCACGCAGCGGGTCAGCGAGGCGATGTCATCGGGCTCGATGGCGGGGAACATCGCGATTCGCAGCTGGTTGCGCCCAAGCTTGCGGTAGGGCTCGGTGTCGACGATCCCGTTGCTGCGCAGCACGGCGGCAACCACGGACGCGTCCACCGAGTCGTCGAAGTCGATGGTGGCGACCACGTGGGAGCGCTTCGCCGGATCGGTCACGAAGGGCGTTGCCACCTCGTGGGAGTCCGCCCACGAGTAGATGGTCTCCGCCGACGCATCACAGCGGCGCGCCGCGAACTCGAGCCCACCGTTCTCGAGCACCCAACGGATCTGCTCGACGGCCAGGAACAGCGTCGCGAGGGCCGGCGTGTTGTAGGTCTGGTCTTTGCGGGAGTTCTCGAGTGCGATCGCGAGGTCGAGCGAGGCCGGCACCCAGCGGTCGGTGCGCGAGATCCGTTCGATCCGTTCGATCGCTCGGGGTGAGCAGGCCGCTATCCACAGCCCGCCGTCGGATGCGAGGCCCTTCTGGGGAGCCATGTAGTAGACGTCGACCTGCGAGGCGTCGAAGCGCAGGCCACCCGCGGCCGAGGTGCCGTCGACCAGCACCAGCGCGTCGGAATCGGCGCCGCCGGGGCGCTGCAGTCCCATCGCGACGCCGGTCGAGGTCTCGTTGTGGGTGAGGCAGTAGGCGTCGATCCCGGCATTCGCGCTCGGTTCGGGGTGGTCACCTGGTTCCGCGGAGATGACCTCGGGGTCCTCGAGATGGGGTGCGTTGCGGGTCACGGTCGCGAACTTGGAGGAGAACTCACCGAAGCTGAGGTGCTGGCTGCGGGACTCGATCAATCCCAGCGAGGCGGCATCCCAGAACGCTGTCGTCCCTCCGTTGCCCAGGAGCACCTCGTAGCCGTCGGGCAGTGAGAACAGCTCCGAGATGCCGTTGCGGACCTCGGATACCTTGAAGCGCACCGGCGCCTGGCGGTGGCTGGTTCCCAGGTAGTGGGCGGCGGAGCCGGCCAGCATCTCGATGGCCTCCTCGCGCACCTTGGAGGGGCCGCTGCCGAACCTCCCGTCGGTGGGCAGGAGGTCTTCGGGCAATGTGATCTCGGGGGTGTCCACGCGCGCCAGTCTCGCGGGTCGCCGGCCCCTGCTGCGAGCCGAAACCCTGCGGGGCCAACGTCTGCGGCGCGGTAGCTTCGGGTCCATGAGCACACCCTCGAGCAGTCGGATATCCCGACGAGTCGCAGCCATCACGCCCTCGGCCACCCTCGCGGTCGATGCCAAGGCCAAGGCGATGCGCGCCGCGGGCGCGCCGGTGATCGGCTTCGGAGCCGGGGAGCCCGACTTCCCGACCCCCGACTACATCGTCGAAGCGGCCGCCAGGGCCTGTGCGGATCCGAAGAACCACAAGTACTCCCCGGCGGCGGGCCTACCGGAGCTGCGCGACGCGATAGCGGACAAGACCCTGCGCGACTCGGAGGTCGCCGTGGAGCCGTCCCACGTGGTCGTCACCAACGGCGGCAAACACGCCGTGTACTCCTCGGTGCTGACCGTCGTCGACGAGGGCGACGAGGTGTTGCTGCCGGCGCCCTACTGGACCACCTACCCCGAACCGGTGGCACTGGCCGGCGGGGTCGCGGTCGAGGTGGTCGCCGGTGACGACGCCGGTTTCAGGGTGACCGTCGACCAGCTCGAAGCGGCGCGGACCGAGCGGACCAAGGCGATGATCTTCGTGTCGCCCTCGAACCCCACCGGTGCGGTGTACCCGGCGGCCGAGATCGAGGCCATCGGTCGCTGGGCCTTCGAGGCCGGCATCATCGTGATCACCGACGAGATCTACGAGCACCTCACCTACGGCGATGCCGAGCACCACTCGATCCTCGCGCTGGTGCCCGAGCTCGCGGATCAGTGCATCATCCTCAACGGCGTGGCGAAGACCTACTCGATGACCGGTTGGAGGGTCGGTTGGATGATCGCGCCGCCTGATATCGCCAAGGCCGCGACCAGCCTGCAGTCGCACATGACCTCGAACGTGAACAACGTGGCCCAGGTGGCGGCGCTGGTGGCCGTCTCGGGTGACCTCTCCGCGGTGGACGTGATGAGGGCCACCTTCGATGAACGCCGCAAGCTGATCCACGCCGCGCTCAACGGCATCGAAGGCGTCAGCTGCATCGAACCCGAGGGGGCCTTCTACGCGTATCCGAACCTGAGCGGTCTGCTCGGTCGGCCACTCGCCGGGCGCACCGCCGCGACCACCGTCGAGCTGGCCGACATCGTCCTCGAGGAGGCCAACGTGGCCTTCGTGCCGGGTGAGGCCTTCGGCACTCCTTCCTACGGTCGGTTCTCGTTCGCGATGGACACCGATGACATGCTCGAGGGGGTCGAGCGGATCCGCGCTCTCGTGGATGCCGGATGAAGGTGCCCTTCGGTACCTGGCGCTCGCCGCTCACGCCGCCGATAGCGGCACGGGGCGGGGTGCGGTTCGCAGGCCTGGCCGTCAGCCGGGACCGTGAGGGCCGGCCGCTCCTGTGGTATTCGGCGCTCGAGGACGGCCACAACGCGCTCTGGGTGACCCGCGCGGATGGAACCCCGCGTCGGGTGCGCGCGGTCGATTCGGCGCGCAGCCGGGTCAACGAGTACGGCGGCGGCGCGTTCTGGGTGCACGGCGAGTCCCTGTTCTGGGTGGAGGACGACGACCAGCGGATTCGCCGTGTGGATCTGGGTGACGAGGACGGATGTCTGGTGGATCGGGGTCCTGTGACCGGGGCGCGTTCGGGATCCGTTTCGGTCGAGGGCGCGGACCTCTCGGTGGGCGGGACAGGGCCCGGCGTCGAACTGGTCGAGCCATCCCCGCAGCACCGCTCGACC
>CAYVYG010000169.1:0-7433 GCA_964454385.1 uncultured Microthrixaceae bacterium | reverse complement strand
CACCACCCCCGAAAGGTGATGCTGCCAAAGGGCGCCGCGCCACGATAGCCGACGCCACAAGCACCACCAATCACAGCGCTGGGTCAGAAGAACCGCTGCAGCCGCCTGAAACCGATCAACTCGCCGACCGCGACCACCGCAGACTCCTTGGCGACGCGCAGTGGGTTGAGCCCGCTGTCGCTCGCCGAGACGGTGGCATCCAAGCCCAGCTCTGACGCGATGCCGAGCAGGCGCCGGTTGTGATATCCGTCGGATACCAGGGTGACGTGGTCGATGCCCTGGTCCTCGAGCACCCGAGCCGTGGCCGCGAGCGACTCGTAGGTCGACTGGCCGTCGGTGACAACGGACATCGCTCCCTCGGGCACACCTTCGGAGAGGAGGTAGGTGAACCCGGCGTAGGCCTCGGTGAAGCGATCCTCGGACTGCTTCGATCCGGTCAGGATGACCCGGGGTGCCACGCCTTCGTCGTAGAGCTCGAGTGCGTGATCGAGTCGACCCTGCAGCACCGGCGACGGCGTCCCGTCGTACTGGGCCGCGCCGAGCACCACGATCGCTCCGGTCGTCGTGCGATCATCGGCGGCGGTGTTGCGCACCACCTCGGTCACCGCCCAAGTCGCGTAGGCCACCACAACCACCACCAGGATGGCTGCGATCCTCGTCAGCCAGCGTCGTCTGGTCGGCACTCCCCTCCTCCCGCTGGGCTCCGAGCCCTCAGCCGTCGGAATCACCCAGTCGTTCACGTGCCGCTGACAGGCGGCGTAGCACCTCCTCACGCCCGAGCAGGGCCATCGACTCGAACAGGGGCGGTCCCACCCGCCGTCCGGTCAGAGCCACCCTGATCGGCGCCTGGAACTTTCGCCGGTTCGCCCCGAGCTCCTCTGCCAGCGCGAAGGTTCGTTCGTGCAGCGTCTCTGCATCGAAGCTCCACTCGGACAGCGCCTCGAGAATCGCATCGAGCCACCCAGCGGCGTCGGGGACCATCGCCTTGTCCCAGTCGGCTTCGACGATCTCGGGATCCTCCATGAACAGGAAATCGACGTAACCCGGAACCTCGGCGAGGGTCTCGACTCGGGTCTGCACCTCCGGGGCGATAACTGCGAACCGGTCGCCGTCGAAGCGATCGGCCCACGGCTGCGACGCAACGAACGGCCTGGCGAGCGCGGTGAGCTCGGGTACCGAGAGAGCCCGCAGGTGCTCGGCGTTGACATGGAGGAGCTTCTTGGGATCGAAACCCGCCGGTGCCGAATTGATGTCGGAGACCTTGAACATGGGTGGGAACACCTCACGTGCATCGGTGCGCACCTCCACCCCGTCAGGCGGGCCCCAACCGAGCAGCGCCAGGTAGTTGAACATCGCCTCGGGAAGGTACCCACGGTCGCGGTAGTCGAGCAGCGACACGTCGTCGCGGCGCTTGGAGAGCTTCTTGCGCTGCTCGTTGACTATCAGCGGCAGGTGCGCCTGGGTGGGTTGGCCGACGAAGCCGAGACCCGAACGCAACAGCAACTGCTTCGGGGTGACGTTCAAGAGGTCCTCGCCGCGGATCACATGGGTGATGCCCATCTCGGCATCGTCCACGCAGTTGGCCAGGAAGAACGTGGGACTTCCATCGGAGCGAGCGACAACGAAGTCCTCGAGGTTCTTGTTGTCGAAGCTCACATGTCCGCGGATCAGGTCATCCCAAGCCGTCACCCCCTGCTGTGGCACCTTGAAGCGCACCGCACGGCCATCACCGGGACCGAGGTCGCGGTCGCGCTCGGCGGGGTCATATGCACGTCCGCCGGTGCGCTCGCGGTCCTCGGGAGGAACCGGCGTCGACCAGTAGGCCTGGCCGCTCGCCAGCAGCTTGTCGACCGCGTCACGGTGTGCATCGGCGAACTCGGACTGGCGCATCACCGGGCCGTCCCAGTCGAGTCCCATCCAAGCGAGCGCGACCAGGATGACGTCGATCATCTCCTGTTGCGAGCGTTCGATGTCGGTGTCTTCGATGCGCAACAGGAACTCGCCACCCATCGACTTGGCCGCCATCCAGTTGAACAGCGCGGTGCGGGCGCTGCCCAGGTGCAGGTAGCCGGTCGGAGCGGGAGCGAAACGGACGCGCAGAGGCTGTGGCACGCCACCGAGGCTACCGAAGCACCCTTGGTTGCAACGCCCACCTGATTGTGTCCACCCCCGAGTAGGTCCACCCGCTGATGCGCACCGGTGCTGACGCCTCCGAAGCCGCTCGCCCATGGACTCCGGGCAGATGTTCCCGACGATGCCGCTGGACCGGCCGAGCGGCATACGATTGAAGCGCACCGGGTGCTTCCTGCGCGGCCGGTCCGTACGACGCTTCAGCGACACGCCGAGAGACGATGAGCGAACACGAAGACCCGACCAGCGACGACGCGCCCACGTCCGGTGAACAGGCCGCGCACAGCGACCGGACCGACACTGAGGACGAGACTGGTTCCGAGGACGAGGGCGGCAAGGGCAGCCGATTCGGCAGGCGCGAACGCATCCTCGCCGGTGTCGCGGTGCTGGTCCTGGCACTGCTCGGCGGTTGGGCGCTCTTCGGCGGCTCGGACGAACCACCACCCACCACTACCTCGACGACCACCGAGAAGACCACCACGACCACCGCGGCACCGAAGACCCGACCCGCGCTCGTAAGCCAGGTGGCAACTGCCAAGCCGGAGCTAACCGAGGTTGCCGTGTGGGAGAAGCCACCGCCCGACTGGGAGACCATGACTCCGGTCGTCACCTGGGACGCACCGGATATACCGGCATCGCAGGACGAGTCGGACCGCCCCGACCTGCCTCGTGAAGACTACCCGTTGGACGGGCGGTACAAGACCCCTGTCGGCTGGACGTTCACCAACCCGACGCCTTTCGGCGACTCCGTCACCCTGCTGGTAACCGAACAACGCGGTGACTGGGTCGAGGTGATGCTGCCGGTTCGTCCCAACGGGACCCGCGGCTACGCACAGGCCGACCAGTTCGACTTCTCAGAACACGACTACCGGGTGGAGCTCCACCTCTCGGACCGTCACCTGATGGCCTACAAGGGCACCGAGAAGATCGCTGACACGACCGTGGTAGTCGGGCGTGACGCGACGCGCACGCCGACCGGACGCTTCTACATCACCGACAAGACCGCGGACGTGCCGAGCTCCTTCTACGGACCGTTCGTGATCCCGCTCAACGGCTACAGCGAACAGCTCGACACCTTCGACGGGGGCGTGCCGGTGATCGCCATGCACGGCACCAGCCGGCCCGACCTGCTCGGCCAAGCCGCATCCAACGGCTGCATTCGCCTGCCCAACGAGGTCATCACCCAGCTCGAGGAGCAGCTCCCTCTCGGCACCCAGGTCGAGATCTACGCCTGAGCTGGCGGTCTGCAGCGCCCACTGTTCCTCCTCGCGCCCCGTCTCACGCCCTCGTTCTGTGTTGCGTACGTCGCACATAGTGCGACGTACGCAACACAGAACGCCTCAGCGTCGATGGGCACGCCTCATGCCGTCACACACCAGAGACACAACGCGGTGCGGCTCCGACCAGACCATCTCGTTGGTCACCTCGACCACTGCGAAGCCGCTCGCCTGAAGTGCACCGATGCGCCTGGTGTCGTGAGCGCGATCAGTAGTCGAGGAGTGGTAAAGCTCGCTCTGGACCTCGACGACCACCGGGGCTCCGATCACCACGAAGTCGACCCTGCCTGTCCAGCGCCGCTCAGCACCTACGTCGACCTGCCTACGCACACGAATACCGGCATCATCGAGGATCTGCTGGGTTCTCGACTCGAGACCGCTGTCGGGTGGCGTGTAGCCGGGACCCCGCGCGTCGAAGTACCGGCGCAACCCGGCGGTGCCGTTGCGCCCCCGGGCTCCCATGTCAGTCAGCAGCGCTTCGATAGAGGCACCCGAGACAAGCCTCTGTGACCACAGCGAGTCGACTATCCGCTCCGCACGCCGGTACCTGTGCACTGCGAACAGCTGCAGGGCGACCAGCTCGGGTCGCACGACACTCACCCCACCAAGATCGGTCACCCAGCGGGCGTCGATGGCTCGCACCCTGTGCACCCTGGCCAACGGGCTGCGCCTCCTCGTAAGACGAGTCGTGACCACGTGCACGGGCCGTTCCAGGCGACAACCGCGGTGCCCCAGCCAGGCAGCCGCTGATTCATGGGACAGATACGCATCCGGCCCGGCGTCGAGCACGGCGGCGGAGACACGCTGCGATCTGGTGTCGGGGGAGCCCTTGCGCCTCAGCACCCTCGTGCTCGTCGCTTCCCAACCGTGATGGGTGCACAACCTGGACACCTCTGAACGGCTCCAGCCGTCTTCGAGGAGCTGGTACCGGGCGACGACCCCGTGCTGATGAGCCGCCAGGTCGTGGAGACCGTCGATGGAGATGCGCCCGAGGTGTTCGACCATCGACGAACGATGTCGTCCCCGGCGTCTGACTCGCCACGGGTCGCGCAACCCGGTGTCGATCGAGCACCCGAGGCCGTCTTCTCCCCGTTTTGTGTTGCGTACGTCGCACATAGTGCGACGTACGCAACACAAAACGGACCGGGTCGGTGCCCCATGCGGGAAGTCGGTGGCCCATGCGGGAAGAAGAGGACGGTCGAGCTGCTCAGACGCTCAGGTCGAGACAGGCCCGCCAGTCCTCGGCGTAGGCTGCCTTGATCTCACCGGGGGTGCGCGCCAACAGCTCGTCGGGTACTGCATCCGCGATCCGGCGGCGCAGCATGTAGTGCGGGCGGGTGTGGATCTCCTCGAACCACTCCCGGCGCAGCTCGACGAGCTCCTCGTCGACGTTCGCGTCGAGGTACCCCCACAGCACGAGTCCGAGTTCGACGTCCACACTGATCGGCGCACGGCCGGACAGCCCCGCCCGCTTCATGGCGATCGCAGCAGCGCCGGCCAGCACGTCGGCCTCCGACTCGAGGTCGTGCAGCTGAAGTGAATCCCGGAAACGCCCGGCCAGCTTGAGCGCGTAGCCGGGATCCGGGCCCGGAACCCCGAGGCGGTCCGCCAAGGGTTGCCGGCCCTTCAGCTCAGCGGGGCGGTCGGCGCGCCACGGAGCGGGGCGCCGCGGCGGCGAGGAGTAGGTCCTCACCTTGACCGCCGGTTGCTTCGGAACATATGGAGGAGCACCCATCGACATTCAACCTATACGGGACAGCTCGTCGTGGAGGAGTCCGTAGACGATCCCGTCGACCAGAGCCTCCCAGGACGCCTCGATCACGTTCGGCGAAACCCCGATCGTGGTCCAGGTGTGCGAACCGTTCGTGTGCTGGGCCAACACCCTGACCACCGCGGCGGTGTCGGCCGCACCCGGCCCGCTCGGTCCTGCCAGCACCCTCACCCGGAAGTCGGTCAGGTGGATGTGCCCGAGCGCGGGCCAGCGACCGTCGAGCGCGTTTCGCAGCGCCTCGTCGAGCGCGTTGACGGGACCGTTGCCCTCTCCGACCGCGGCGATACGCTCCCCGCCGACCCACACCTTGATCGTCGCCTCGGTCGACAGGTCGACATCACCGCTGGGAGACGCTGCACCCTCGCGGTGGTAGCTCGACACCCGGTAGCCCTCCAGATCGAAGTACCCGGGGCTCCACCCCGTCGCCCTGCGCATCAACAACTCGAGCGACGCATCGGCGGCCTCGAACACATAGCCCTGCGCCTCGAGCTGCGCGACCCGCGCGGAGAGCTCCGCCGCTGCGCGGTCATCGAGGTCGACTCCGAACTCCTTGGCCTTCATGCCCATCCCCGCGCGCCCGCCCAGGTCCGAGACCAACACCCGTGAGTGGTTGCCCACGACCGCCGGGTCGACGTGTTCGTAGGTCTCGCTTCCCGAACGTGCGAGCGCCGAGGTGTGCAGGCCCCCCTTGTGGGCGAACGCGGACGTGCCCACGAACGGGTCCGCCGGGTGCGGTGGCAGGTTGACCAGCTCCGCGACGTGTCGGCTCACCGCGGTGAGGCGCTCCATGCGACCCTCGGGCAGTGTCCGCACACCCATCTTCAGGGTGAGGTCCGGGATGACCGTCATAAGGTTCGCGTTGCCGGTGCGTTCGCCGTAGCCGTTGACGGTCCCCTGGACGTGTGAGGCACCACCGACGACCGCTGCGAGGCTGTTGGCGACTGCGCAACCGGTGTCGTTCTGGGTGTGGATCCCGATGCGCATGCCATCGAGGTAGGACACGACCTCGGTGGTGATGCGCTGCACCTCGTGGGGCAGGCTCCCACCGTTGGTGTCGCACAGCACGAGCGTGTCCGCGCCGGCCATGGCGGCGGCTTCGAGCACCGAGAGGGTGAAACTCGGGTTCGCCTTGTAGCCGTCGAAGAAGTGCTCCGCGTCGAAGAGGACCCGCAACCCGGCCGCAGCGAGGAACTCCACCGACTCACGCACCATCGCGACGCCCTCGGCGAGATCGGTGCGCAGCGCCTCGGTGACGTGGAACTCCGAGCTCTTGCCCACGATGCACACAGTCGAGGTGCCTGCCCCGATCAGCGCAGACAGGGTCGGATCCTCGTCGACCCTTCCACGGGTGCGCCTCGTGGATCCGAAGGCGACGAGCGTGGACGTCGACAGCTCGAGCTCACCTGCGGCCGCGCGCCGGAAGAACTCGGCGTCCTTCGGGTTCGCCTGGGGGTAGCCACCCTCGATCCAGTCGACACCCAACCAGTCGAGCTGCTGCGCGACGCGCAGCTTGTCGTCCACCGAGAGCGAGATGCCCTCGAACTGCGAACCGTCACGCAGGGTCGTGTCGAAGATCTCCACCGATTCGGGCACACCGCGGGCCGCGCCCACCTCGGGCAGTGAACCTGCCGACGGCTCACCCATGACAGCGACTCCGGTTCACGAGACGAGCTCCACCCAGCCCTTGTACTTGGGCAACTCACCCCGCACGCACTTCGCGTAGTCGGTCGCGATCGCGGTGGTCATCGGCCCGGGACACGGCAGGTCGCGGTCATCGACGGAGTTGACCGCCGAGATCTCCGCCGCGGTCCCACAGACGAACATCTCCTCTGCCACGTAGACGTCCGAACGCGCGAGGTCGCGCACCGAGACCTCGATACCGTGATCCTGCGCTATCGCGTGCACCGTGCTCTGGGTGATTCCCTCCAGCGCCCCGGCCGCGACCGGTGGTGTGGTCAGGCGACCGTTGCGACCCACGAAGATGTTCTCCCCGGTGCACTCCGAGACCAACCCGGCGTGGTTCAACATGATCGCTTCGTCATATCCGGCCTTGAGCGCCTCGACCTTCGCGAGAGACGAGTTGACGTAGTTGCCGGTGGTCTTGGCCGACGGTGGCATCGTGTTGTGGTCGTGGCGCTTCCACGAGCTCGTCTTCATCCGCACGCCCTTGGTGACCGCGTCGTCACCCAGGTAGGCACCCCAGGGCCAGCATGCGATCGCGACGTCAACCGAGCACGGCAGCGTGTTGAGTCCCA
>CAYVYG010000168.1:0-7453 GCA_964454385.1 uncultured Microthrixaceae bacterium | reverse complement strand
CTCCGCTCGGCACTTGGTGGGTCCTGCGTCCGGTGTGGCTCGCAGCGTCGGCCTCCGAGCCGCTGTTCCCACGCCTACGGCGCTCGGTTCGCTCGGCGCGGTGCTCACTCACCCTGCAAGGATCCCATGGAACCCATCAGCATGTCGATCGCGCGCAGATCCCGTTCGACGGCGCCGGGGAGCAGGTTGGCCGGGAACTGGACCGGTCCGGCGCCGAGCAGCACCCGGCGCCGACCATCGGAGCCTTCGGTCTCGAAGGTGCGCCACGGCCCACGGCGAACGCGCACCTCCACGACCGCAACGGCATCGCTGCTCCACACCGTCCTCCATGCCACCTGGTCGTGGATCCGGCCCGAGTCGATCAGCACCCGGCATCCGCGAGCCGCGATCAACAGCCCGGTCGCCAGCACCGCGAACACCATGGCGGTGATCCAACCCGGACTGTCGGCCGACGCGGTGGCGAACACCCAGGTCACCGACAGGGCTGCAACCGCTGCGCACACGAGTCCAGCCAGGGTGAACGGTGCCGATACCACCGTCGAACCGCGCAGGACCTGTCTGTGCGCACGGTCCCGTCGAATCGTGTGGCCGGAGTCCATCTCGTGGACCATACCGTCGCGGTCCATCTCGTGGACCATACCGTCGCGGTCCATCTCGTGGACCGTACCGTTGTGGTGTGGGTGGTTCGGACCGAGGTCCCGATGGATTCATCGTCGCCGATGACGACCGCGCGATACGCGACTCCCTGGCGAGGATGCTCGAAGCCGAAGGGCATGCCGTGCGCACCGTGTCCAACGGCGCAGAGGCGCTCGAGGAGCACCGGCGTTGCCCCGGAGAACTGATCGTGTTGGACCTGATGATGCCGGGTGTGGACGGCCTGAGCGTGTGCCGCGTGCTGCGCTCCGAGGGGGACAGGGTCCCGATCCTCGTCCTCACCGCGCGGGGGTCGACGAGCGACCGCGTCTCGGGACTGGACGCTGGTGCCGACGACTACCTGCCGAAGCCCTTCGATCCTGCAGAGCTCCTTGCACGCGTACGGGCTCTGCTTCGCAGGGCGTCCCCGGACACCGGTGGTCCCGGCCCCGGGCGAATCGTGGTCGCTGATCTCGAGATCGATCCAGCGGCCCGGCTCGCCTGGCGCGGCGGCGTTGCGCTCGAGTTGACGCGCACCGAGTTCGACCTCTTGTTGCACCTGGCGCAGAACGCGGGGATCGTGCTTGGTCACACCGAGATCTACGAGAGGATCTGGGGTTACGACTTCGGACCCGACTCGAAGAACCTCGCGGTCTACATCGGATACCTGCGACGTAAGGTCGACCGGGGTCAGGATGTCGCGTTGATCCACACCGTGCGGGGTGTCGGCTACGTGTTGCGGGAACCGTTGTGAGCCGGCATTGAGCATCCGGGTGAAGTGGGTGCTGACGCTCGTGTGTGTGACAGCGGTCGCTGCGGTTGCGGTCGGGCTCCTGAGCTACCGGCTGACCGCCGCGCAGCTCGAATCCGAACTGCGGGGGTCACTCGATGACGCTGCCTCGGCAGCTGCAGCGCGTCTCACGAGGGTTCGGGTCGCTCGCCGAGCCCTTCCGCCGCCCGAGCGCGGCGACGGAATCGAATTGCAGGTCCTCACCGGTGCCGGGAGAACGATCGACCGCGAGGGGTCTGCCGGCATACCCGTGACCGCCGGCGATATGTCGGTGGCCGACGCGATGCGTCCGGGAGTGGAGCTGTACCGGACAGCACTGATCGACGACGAGGAGCACCGGGTGCTCACGGTGAGCCTCGGTGGGAGCCGGGGAGCCGTCCAGGCAGCACGGAGCGTCGCGGAGTCGGATCGGGTGCTCGCGCTGTTGCGCTCGCGGATGCTCGTCGTGACAGTCGTGGTCATGATGCTCGGAGCTGTCGGTGGCGTCCTGATAGGCGGTTCGATCACCCGGCGCCTGTTGCGTCTGGTCGGCGTCGCGGAAGCGGTGGCCGACACGGGGCCCACCGGAGCGACCGTGCCTGCGGACGGCACAGATGAGGTGGCGAGGCTCGGGCGGGCGTTCAACGAGATGCTCGGGGCGTTGGCGCGATCCGAGGAGGAGCAGGCCCGACTGACCCAGGACGCGGGTCATGAGCTCCGCACTCCGATGACGAGCCTGCGCACCAACATCTACAACCTGAGGCACTTCGGGGATCTCGATGAGGATGCACGCCGGGACGTGCTCGGGGATCTCGAGTCCCAGACCGAGGAGTTGAGCACACTCATCGAGGACGTGCTCGCAGTATCCGCGGGTCGCCTGGACGAGGAGCCCCGAGTGCTGGTCGACCTCGCAGCTGCGGTGCGCTCCGTCGCCGAGCGGACCGCGCAGCAGTGGAACCGCCGGATCGAGGTGCAGGCGCCTGACGCGCTCGCAGCGACGCTGCGGCGCGCGCAGGTGGCCCGAGCGGTCCGCAACCTGGTCGACAATGCCTGCAAGTTCAGCCCCGAGGACAGTCCGATCGAGGTGGTCCTGCGCACCCGCGGGCCGCGGGGAGCGAGCAGAGATCAGGGTGGGACGATCGAGATCGAGGTGATGGACCGTGGCCCGGGTTTCGAGGAGAGCGATCTGCGTGCGGTGTTCTCCCGGTTCCATCGTTCAGCGGCTGCCAGATCGGTGCCGGGAAGCGGACTGGGCCTGTCGATCGTCGCGTCGGTCGCATCGGCCCACCACGGTGATGTACAGGCTTCGAACCGCACCGGTGGAGGTGCAAGCGTCGTGATGCGACTCCCCTGGGACCAGGGGCAAGGTTGATCAACCGCTTCTCACCTGATACTCACCATCCTCCTGATCTCCTCCAACCGTGGTAGCGGATCATCAGCGGTGTTGCGAAGCACGTTTCGCGACTCCGATGTCACATGGAATCCGAAGGAGGACCCAGTGGATGCACACGACAGAGAAGAACGAGATCACAGCGACAGAGAAGAACGAGATCACAGCTCGCCCGGGTGGTTCGAGCGGCCGCGGAGGCTGGCGGCTGTGGGCCTCGCCGCGGGACTGATCGGTGGTGGAGCCGCCGGGATGGTCCTGAGCAGCGCAGCGCCGAGCGGAGCGGCTCCCGCCGCTGTGGTATCCGAACCTTCAGGCTCCGGCTCCGAGGCCGACCCGACATCAGGCGATCCGGCATCCCGGGAGCGTCACGGCGAGCGCCTGGCCGAGGTGCTGGCCCCACTGGTGGAGGACGGCACCATCGATCAGTCACAGGCGGATGCGGTCATCGGCGCCCTCCTGGATGCAGCGCCGCAACGGCCCCCACTCGTGCGTCGTGCCGAGCGCAGAGGGCTCCTCGTTGCCGCTGAGGCGATCGGCGTGCAACCCCGGGAGCTGGCCGAAGCGCTGCGAGCGGGCTCCACGATCGCAGAGGTGGCCGAGGACCATGGCGTCGCGGCGCAGAGCGTGATCGATGCCATGGTGGCCGAAGCGTCCGAGCATCTCGAGCGGGCGGTGGCCGATGGTCGGCTCAGCGAGGAGCAGGCCGCGCGGCGCCTCGAGGAGCTGACCGAGCGCATCACGGAGCGCGTCAACGAAGGCCGTGGTGGGGATTGACGACGAGCTTCCCCTGATGGCTGAGCTCTCGGGTGACGCCCGGCATATTTAGTTGTGCGAACTAATTAGCTATGCTGGTGGCATGGATGGCGATCCGGGATCGACCGGCGCGAGCGATCTCGCTGAACAGGTGGGCGAGCAGACAGAAGAGCAGGCGATGGCATACCGTCTGCAGCTCGCGGTCACGAGGCTCGCCCGACGGTTGCGCCAGGAGGTCCAGGTCACCCTCACCCCGAGCCAGGCCTCGGCCCTGACGACGATCAGCGCGCACGGTCCGATCACCCTCGGCGAGCTCGCGGAACGTGAGCGGGTGGCACCTCCGAGCATCACGCGGATGGTCTCGCGCCTCGAGGAGGACGGCTACGTCGAGCGCGAGAAGGACCCCAGCGACGCCAGGGTCTGTCGTGTGAGCGTCACCGCGTCAGCGGAGGCGATGATCGCGCAGGCACGCCAGCGCAAGGCCGACTGGCTTCTCGCCGGGATGCGCTCGCTGCCCGTGGCCGATCGGAGCGCTCTTCTGGCAGCGATCGGACCCGTGGAGCGGTTGGCGGACCCGCGTTGAGGCGCATCCGGGCGTTCTCGTCGAGCACCTTCGCCTCGCTGTCGCAGCGGAACTTCCGGCTGTTCTTCATCGGTCAGGGGATCTCACAGGTGGGCAACTGGATGACGCTGGTCACCCAGACCCTGCTCGTGCTCGAGCTCACACGATCCGGGATCGCTCTCGGATTGCTGGCGGCTGCGCAGTTCGCACCTGTGCTGTTGTTCGGGCCGTTCGCCGGGTTGATCGCCGACCGCTCCGACAAACGCCGTCTGCTCCTGGGCGTGCAGTCTGTCTCGATGGCCCAGTCCCTGGGCCTCGCGGCGTTGGCATTCAGCGGCCACCCACCGGTGTGGAGCATCTACGCGCTCGCGACGGTGGGCGGGTTCACGGTTGCGTTCGACAACCCGACCCGCCGTTCGCTCGTGGTGGAGATGGTCGATGAGGTGATGGTGCCCAACGCGGTGGCGCTCAACACCACCATGATGACCTCGTCGCGGATCTTCGGTCCCGCCCTGGCGGGCCTGGTGGTGACCACGCTCGGTTTCGGTGCAGCGTTCCTCGTGGACGGGCTCTCCTACGCGGCGGTGCTCGTCTCGCTGGTGTTGATCCGCTCCGTCGAGCTCCGCCCGGCACAGCGCGCGCCGCGGGGTCCCGGACAGATCCGAGAGGGAATCCGCTACGTGCGCGCAGAGCCGGCGCTGTTCGTGCCGATGGCGATGATGGCTGTGATCGGCACCCTCGCGTTCAACTACTCGACGGTCCTGCCGCTGTTCGTGGTGCGGGACCTGGGTGGGTCGGATGCCACCTACACGGTGCTGTTCTCGGTGTTGAGCGTCGGGGCGTTGATCGGTTCGCTCGCCGCTGCACGCCGCGAGCGCGTGGAGGTCCGCACGGTGGGTTGGTCCGCGGTGGCGTTCGGCGCCTCGATGTTGGCCCTGGCACTGATGCCCGGACTCGCATCCGCGTCGATGGCGGCTGTGGTCATGGGTGGTACCTCGGTCGCGTTCCTGACCGCTTCGACCGCGATCGTCCAGTTGCGCGCTCGCCCCGAGATGCGTGGTCGTGTCCTTGCGCTCCAGGCGATGCTGTTCCTCGGCTCGACGCCGATCGGCGGACCGGTCGTGGGTTGGTTGAGCGAGACCTACGGCGCCCGCGTGGGCTTGTTGACCGGTGCGGTTGCGACACTGCTCGCGGGTGCGTGGGGCCTCGCCCACGTGACACGGACACGCAGGGACGATCGGACGGACCGCACGGGTCCCGAGCCGGTTGTCGCCACGCCCTGAACGGCCTCGTCACTGCTCCGCCTCGTCACTGCTCGGGGCCGATCACCGAGTCGGCAGGCCGCGGACGCTCGCCCGAGAGCGTTCCCGAGCTCGTGCAGAACCAGTGTCCCCAAGAGGGAATACATCAAGAAAGTTGAGTGTTAGACCATCAAGTAGCAGTCGTAATCAGATTCCAGTCACAGGAGGTACAGCAATGCTCATGAGAACCGATCCGTTCCGCAACTTCGACCGCTTCTTCGAGAATCCCGGTTTCGTAGGCACCGGAACCGCTCCGATGGACGCATATCGCCAGGGCGATGTCGTCACGGTTGAGTTCGACCTGCCGGGGGTCGACCCCGAGAGCGTCGATGTCCAGGTCGAACGTGGTGAGCTGCGCCTGTCCGCCGAGCGGACCCGACAGGTACCCGAGGGCGCCACCTACCTGGTCCAGGAACGTCGTGACACCAAGGTGTCGCGGAGGGTGATGCTGGGCGACAACCTCGATGTCGAACACGTCGATGCCGAGTTCGACGACGGGGTGCTCACGCTGCGCATCCCGCTCGCCGAGAGCGCCAAGCCCCGCCAGGTCGAGGTCCGACACGGCATGAAGGCCAGGGCGATCGACGTCGAATCGAGCTGACCAGCCCGAGCGTGCTGCTTGGGGTGCCCGAGTCGGGCACCCCACAGCGCGCGTTTGTGCGCGCGGTAATCCCCGATGGTGACACAGGGGGTGGGTAGGTTGGCACGATGGCTCGTCCCCGCACCCACATCGAGGACCGCATCGCCACCGCTGTGCGTTTGCCCGAATCCGTGCACCGGCGCCTCCACGAGGCGGCACGGGCGAGGCAGGTCTCGGCGAACCTGCTGGTCACCAGCGCGATCAGCGAGTACCTGGATCGGCTGACGCCGCTCGAGGACCTGTTCGCAGCCGATGAGCGCGCCAACCGTGGAGCAAGACCGTGAGCACCAGGAGGACCCCGACCGTCACTAGCAGGTTCGGCTCAGGTCGTCGCGAGGGCCACGACGCGAGCGCCTTCTACGAGCGCTTCGTAGGGCCGGAGATCTCCGCGGAGGATCAGATCCGCGAGGCAACCGGTGTCGATGTGGTCCACTGCGGCGATGCCCGCACGATGCGCGACGTAGCCGACGACTCGATTGCCCTGGTGGTCACCTCACCGCCCTACTTCGCGGGCAAGGCCTACGAGGAGGACCTCTCCGCGGACGGCGTGCCCTCGACCTACTTCGAGTACCTGCAGCTGCTCCGCGACGTGTTCAGTGAATGCAAGCGGGTGCTCGAACCCGGTGGCCGCATCGCGGTGAACGTGGCCAACCTCGGCCGGCGCCCCTATCGCTCCCTGTCCGGTGACGTCACGCGGATCCTCGAGGACCTCGGCTTGTTGATGCGCGGCGAGGTGATCTGGTGCAAGGGCCGTGCGGCAGGTGGATCATGCGCCTGGGGCAGCTTCCAACGACCGGCCAACCCGGTGCTGCGTGACGTGACCGAACGCGTCGTGATCGCCGCCAAGGGGCGATTCGATCGCGCGCTCACGGCGCGCCAGCGCAGTGACCGCGACCTTCCCTGCACCGCCACGATCTCCAAGGAGGAGTTCATGGAGGCGACGACGGACCTCTGGGAGATCGCACCCGAGAGCGCCACCCGGGTCGGCCATCCCGCGCCCTTTCCGGTGGAACTGCCATTGCGGCTGATCAACCTCTACACCTATGCGGGTGATGTGGTGCTCGACCCGTTCATGGGATCGGGCAGCACCGCGGTGGCCGCGGTCCGCAGCTCGCGGCGCTTCGTCGGCTACGACACCGACGAGGCCTACGTGGCGATCGCGAACGAACGGATCGAACAGGAGCGCGGGGCCCTCGCGGATCCGGTCGACCACGAGCGAATCGCGGTCCTGGTGGAGTCATCGCCGGGCGAGGTGGATCGGATCGTCGATGGCGACCGCGAACCGGATGCGGCACCCGATGGGCCCGGTGATCCCGGCCCGGTTGTTCGTGGCGCGGTGCGCAGCGGCCTGGCCGTCAAGGAGGTTGCGGAGCTGCTGTTGGAGGAGTGCGGTTTCAGCGACATC
>CAYVYG010000167.1:0-7480 GCA_964454385.1 uncultured Microthrixaceae bacterium | reverse complement strand
GCTGGTCGGCCAGCAGGTGTTCGCCGGTGAGGCCACCCGGCTCGCCTACATGACCGACGAAGCCGCAGAGGGGCGTGACTCGTTCCTCGAGAAGCGCGCCCCCGACTGGTCGGCCTACCCCTGGCACTACTGACCCCTGCCACTCATCGCCAACTGAATGGGCTCAGCCACCGGATCGGTGGCTGAGCCGATTCAGTTTGCGGGGTGGGTGAAGGTTCCGGGCCCGTTTGGGGCTCAGTCGTTCGCAGCGAGCTCCTGGCGGCGGGCCTTGCGGATCCGCCGGTGCACCGGGAAGCCCCACAACAGGGTTGCGAACGCCCACCTGCGGGGCTTGTCCAACCCGGCGCGTCGGGCCATGAACCAGGCCGGAACGGCTTCGAGGACGTGCAGCCCCACCGCCGCACCGGTGATGGCCCTGATCGTGTCGCGGTCGGTCGCTCCGCCCGTGGCGTCGTCGAACGCCTCCCACGCGTTGTCGTCGACACTCACCGCGATCGCCGTGCCCATGCCGGTGATCACGAACAGGCGCCACAGGAGGCTGGGCTTGCGCGATACCGGTTTGTCTGCCTTGGCTGCCACTTGTCCCTCGCTTTGCTGTCTTGATGACCTGTGTTGTCTGGTTGCGAACTATCCGCTCTGGGACCCGCTCAGCGGGTCTCTCACCGGACAGTTCGCAAGTGTATTGCCCGGTGGGGGTGGTACGCGGCGGTCGGGGTGGTACGCGGCGGTGGGGGCCGCACGCGGTGGGGGCCGCACGCGGTGGGGCGCCATCATCGGCAGCCTGACGGGACGACTTGAACAGAAACCTTGACTAACAGCGGTGATCTGTACGAACCTGAAGGCTGTTCGTCCGTGAGTCGGGGAACATCAGGGTGTGTCGTCGGGGCACGCCTGTGGCGAGTGAGGGAGAAATCCATGCCGAAGTACCTGCGGGCGACGCCCGTGCTCCTGGTGGCGATCGTCACCTTCGCAGCGGCCTGTACGCCGCCCGGTGGTGGTGGTGGCACGACCACTACCTCCAGCACCACCACGACGACTGCCCCACCGCAGGACAACGACGGTGACGGCTACGTGGAGGGCATCGACTGCGACGACACCGATGCCTCGATCTATCCGGGTGCTCCGGATCCGCTCGATCCCAACAACATCGACTCCAACTGCGACGGTGTCGACGGCGTCGCCACCGACATCATCTTCGTGAAGGACAACGGCGGGGTCGACAGCTCCACCTGCGGTGTGATCACCGAGCCGTGCGACTCGATCGGACAGGGCCAGGCGCGGGCGATCTCCGAGGGACGCTCGATCGTCGCCGTGGCCGGAGGGAACTACGCCAAGTTCTCGGTGGCCGAGGGCCTCGAGATCCGCGGTGGGTTCGGTCAGAACTTCAAACGCGGCCTGGACGCGCAGGGCAGCACCACCGCGACGGTGAACGCTGCGTTCGAAGCATCGGTCGGCGGACCGGTCGCGATCCTCGCGGACGGCATCACCGGCGCGACGACCGTGGCCGACCTCGCAGTGGCCGGTACGGCCGCCGGTGCGGGTCAGAACAGCTACGGCGTGTTCGTTCGTGACTCCAGCAGCGCTTTGGTGCTCGACTCGCTCGCTATCACCGGTGGAACCGGTGGTACGGGTGCGAACGGCACAGCCGGCAATGGCGGCTGGGGCGGATCTGCCCAGGCGGGCGCGGCCGGTGGCAACGGCTTCGAGCCCGGCGGAGCGTGCAACGACTCCTCCGCGGGCGGTGGCGGCGCGGGTGCGCCTGCCGCCGGAACCGGAGGCAAGGGTGGAACGATCGATCGCAGTTGCACCTGGGGCCTCTGTGCAGGGTCTGCCTGTGACGCCCAAGCCGGCAAGGTCGGCTCCAACGGCTACAGCGCCGGTGGTGGCTTCGGCACCGGTGGCGCCGGCGGTGATGCCGAGGGCGGCTGGGTACCTGGATTCTGCACCCTCGGCTCCGGTCCTGACGTGGACGGCAAGCCAGGTGCTGCCGGAGCGCCCGGCACCGCCGGGGTGCCCGGTGCCGGTGGTGCCGCTGGTGCGGCCGGCGGGGTCGGTGGCCTCGGCAGCAACGGACTCGGCGGCGGCGGCGGCGGTGGCGGTGGCGCCAGCGACTGCAACATCGACGACGCCGGAGCCGGTGGCGGTGGCGGTGGCGCCGGTGGTGCCCGTGCTGCTTCGGGTGGCCAGGGTGGCCAGCCCGGCGCCCCGTCGATCGGCCTGCGCCTGCAGAACTCGAGCCCGACCCTCACCGCGATCCAGATCACCCTCGGTACCGGTGGTACCGGTGGCAACGGTGGTGCCGGTGCCGCGGGTCAGCCCGGTGGCGCAGGTGGTGCCGGCGGTGCTGCGTTCGAGCGCGGTGGTGCAGGTGGCAACGGTGGTGCAGGCGGAACCGGTGGTGCCTCGGGCGCCGGCGGTGGTGGCGGCGGCGGTGCCGCGGTCGGCATGTCACGTGATGCCGCGAGTGCGCCGAGCGGCACACCGACCTTCACCGGTGGGGCCGGTGGGGCCGGTGGAACCGGGGGCAACTCCGGCGCTACCGGTCAGGTCATCAACGTGCTCGTCGCCTGATCAGCCACACGACAAGCGAGCGAGCCGACCGGAGGCGGGGCCAGCGGGCCCCGCCTCCGCCGCGTGATGACGGGCGCGTGATGACAATGGTGCAGACACCATCGGTAGGACGTCCAGCCCCGGGGAGATCGTGCTCACCAGGCAGGGCGGAGCTTCCACTGCAACAACACCGTGAAGCCCATCGTGAGCGCCGCCCAGATGCGCCGGGTGCGGGTTGTTCGCAGCGATGCGGTCGCCACCAGCACCCAGGGCACCGCAGGCAGCCAGATGCGCTCGACCTCGCCCTTCGACATCCCCGAGATGTCGGCCGCCAGGACACCTGCGATCGCCGAGCCGGCAAGCACCCACAGCCTGCGGTCGCGCAACGTGACGATGCCCGCGATGGCGGCCGGGCCGATGGCGACCGTGAAGGCAGCCAGGTTGGACCAGAAGAAGAACCACTGTGGCCGCTCGCTCGCAACGCCCTCGAAGTACTGGAACCTCACCGCCCGGTAGCCCTCGATCCAATCGAAGCCCATCACCACCAGCGTGAGCGGTGCGATGGTGGAAGCCGCGACAATCACTCCGATCTCGGCGAAGCGGCGCCGAATCGCCAGCCAGACCACCAGCGCGCCCAGTGGCGCCAGCAGCACCACCGAGCCGTAGCTGAGGGTGACCGACACGCCCGCCGCTAGTCCCGACAGCACTGCCCACACGAGCGCGGGTCGACCGCATGACCGAAAGGTCAGCACGCCGGCGGTGACAGCCCAGGCGATGACAGCCATCGACAGCGCGTCGGCCGAGGTGCCGATCCACACGACCGCCGGAGCCATACCGGCGAACACCGCGGCGCGTCGGGCGCAGGCCTCGTCGCACAGAGCGCGCACTGCCAACAGGCTGACCGGAGCGGCGGTGGCGGCGATCACCAACAGCGCGATCGCGAACGTGGCGTCGGTGGGGAAGATCCTGTCGAGTCCCCAGAAGGAGAGCACCGCCCCCGGGGGGTGGCCCCTCACATGGGTCGGATACGACGAGAGGTTCTCGAGGAACCCCGACACGAAACCCACGGGGCTCTCGAGCTCGCGCGAGAAGACCAGGTACTCGTGGGTCGGGTTCAACAGCGGGCGCGCGAGCGCACCGGGGTCGCTGGTCGCGGCGATCGCCACCGTCCACGACAGCGCGAGCGCCCATGATCCCGCCAAGACCCATTTGAATCCGATCCTGGTCACAGCGGGAACCCACCAGGTGAACACGAGCACTCCGATGGCGATCGCAACTACCAGCGCCGGGGTCCACAGATAGGGCCACTCCAGGGTGAAGAACCCGGTGCGCCAGGTGCCCTTGAAGGGCGGTGCGTCGAGGTAGAGGGGCACCCCCGACTCATTGAGCGACGCGCCCCAGGCGCCGACACCCCAGACGAACAGCGCGACCCCGGCGACGACCGGGACGCGCAGCGCCTCGGGTGAGCGCAGCTGCGATGCGGTCATGTCGCGGGTGGTTCACGCAGCTCGGCGGTGGCGAACTCCACAAGTCCCACCTCGGGGGTGATCTCTGCTTCGAAGCCGAGGCACCGCTTGGCTAGTGTCGGGTCCGCGGTGACGTGACGGACGTCGCCGGGTCGGTATCCGCCGACCACCCGGGGGGACAGCTCGCCATGGGTGTCGGAGCCGCGTGCCCGCGCGAGGATCGTCGCGGCATCGAGCAGGCTGCGTCGGTGACCCGACGCGACGTTGAGCGCACCGTGGAACGGGTCCCGCGCGGTGAGCGCAAGGACGTTCGCCCGCGCGACGTCGCTCACATGTACGAAGTCCCGACGTTGCGCGCCGTCCTCGAACACCTGCGGTGCCCGCCCCGCTGCGAGCGAGCTCGCGAAGATCGACATCACCCCCGCATACGGCGTGTCGCGGGGCATCCGCGGGCCGTAGACGTTGTGGTAGCGCAGGGCGGTGACCGGGTTCGCGGTCTCGCGAGCCCAGGCGTTCGCGAGGTGCTCCTGGTGGAGCTTCGTCGCGGCGTAGGTGTTGCGGGGGTCGACCGGCGCGGTCTCGGGCACCAGCGCCGGTTCGAGCGGTGAGCCGCAGTGCGGGCACGGCGGCTCGAAACGACCGGCCTCGAGGTCCGCGATCTCCCGGGGGCCAGGTCGCACCTCGCCGTGGGTGGCGCAGAGGTAGCGGCCCTCGCCGTAGACGACCATCGACGAGGCCAGCACGAGCGGACCCGAGAATCCGGCCCCGAAGGCCTCCGCGAGCATCACCGCGGTCCCCAGGTCGTTGTTCGAGACGTAACCGGGGGCATCGGAGAAGTCCATCCCCAGGCCGACCTTCGCAGCCTGGTGACAGATCGCACCGGCACCCGGTAGCACGCGCCGCCACAGCTCGGGGTCGCGCACGTCGGCCCACATCCACTGCGCGCCGGCGCACAGCCATTCCGGCTCGCGGGCGTGGGCGGCGGGGTCGAGTGAGTCGACGGCGACGACTTCGTGGCCAGCGGCGTGGAGCTCATCGACGATGTGGGATCCGATGAACCCGGCGGCGCCGGTGACGATGACCCTCATCGTGCCTGGTCCGCTGGCCTGGCAACATTGCTCGCGTGGAGCCGCTCCCCGATCCCATCGCGGATGTCATCCTGCCCGCCCTCGACGAGGTCGAGGCGCTGCCCGAGGTGCTCGGGGCGATGCCGCCGGGGTACCGCCCGATAGTGGTCGACAACGGCTCGCGTGATGCTACACCGGTGGTGGCAGCCGAGATGGGGGCGATGGTCGTGCGCGAGCCGCAGCGGGGCTTCGGCGCTGCCTGCTACGCGGGACTCTCTGCGGCCGGGGCCGACATCGTCTGTTTCATGGATGCCGACGCCAGCTTCGACGCGACCCAACTGCCCAGGGTCGTCGACCCGGTGCGCGCGGGCGAGGCGGACCTGGTCCTGGGAGCCCGCCGGGCGGTGAGGGGTGCCTGGCCAGCGCACCTGCGCGCGGCGAACAGGTTGCTGGCGGCCGAGCTGAAGCGTCGCAGCGGGGTCGCGTTGAGCGATCTGGGTCCCATGCGAGCGACGCGCCGCGAGTCGTTGATCGGACTGGGACTCACCGACAGGCGATCCGGCTGGCCACTCGAGATGATCCTGCGCGCCGCCGCCGAGGGATGGCGGATCACCGAGGTGCGGGTGGACTACTGGCCACGGGTCGGGAGATCGAAGGTGACCGGCACAGTGATGGGAACCGCTCGCACCGTGAGCGACATGGCGCGCCTGCTCGCCGACACCCGCCGATAGGTTGACACCGGAGCCGGTCGCGGGGCGCATGGACGCCGAGGCTAGACCCCGCTACGAGCATCGAGGTGCTGCGGTGAACCCGAGGGTGGGGCCCATGTCGTTACTCTGCGACGATGGACTCCGCGGGTCGACCTACGGTGCTCGTGATCGCCAAGACGCCCGAGCCCGGACGCGTGAAGACCCGGCTGTGCCCACCCTGTGACGCCGAACAGGCGGCCTCGATCGCCCAAGCAGCGATCGATGACACCTTCGCTGCCATCGATCGTGCGCTGCCGACGCGCCGGGTGCTCGCCCTGGACGGTGCACCAGGCTCGTGGATCCCGGCGGACTACGAGGTAGTCGAACAGGTAACCGGTGGCCTGGGTGAGCGTCTGGACGCAGCGATGCGCTGGGCGGCAGGCACCGTCGAGCAACCATCGCCCGTGATCGTGTTGGGCATGGACACCCCGCAGGTGAGCGGCGCGGAGCTGGACGCAGTGTCGGCAGCGCTAACCCGGCCGGGTGTCGATGCGGTGCTGGGCCCCGCGATCGACGGTGGCTACTGGACGGTTGGTTTCAGTGGCGAGGTGCTGACGAACACCCCCGGTCTCTTCGAGGGGGTTCCGATGAGCATCGATCGCACGGCCGAGCATCAGCTCGCGAGGCTCGACTCACTCGGTCTGCGGTGTCGGCTCGTGGACACCTTGCGCGACCTCGATACCTGGGAGGACGCACTCGAGATCACACGCCGGTTCCCGACGCTCGCCACGTCCGCAGCCGTTCGCGAGGTGATCGGTGCCGCCAGCCCGAACGGTGCTTCACGGGTGGATCGGTGAGCTCCACCCGGTTCCCCGGCGGCTCCGATGGTCATGAGACCGGGCGAACCCGAGCGGTGAGAGCCGAATGGGTCATACCGATGCAACCGCTCTCTGCCTCGGATCGCTCCGGCGCCATCAGCACTTCCGACCCGTACAGCACTTCCGACCCGTACAGCACTTCCGACCCGTACAGCACCGCCGACCCGCACAGCACCGCCGACCCGGTCAGCACTACTGGCCCCGACAGCGCGGTCCTGGAGGACGGCATGGTCGTGTTCGACGGTGAGCTCATCATCGATGTGGGACCGGCGAGCGAGCTGCGGGATCGCCACGCCGGAGTGCCGGTCGAGGACATCAGCGGCCACGTCCTGTTGCCGGGCCTCGTCAACGCACACACCCACCTCGCGATGACGATGTTCCGTGGCGTCGCCGACGACGTGGCCCTCGATGACTTCCTGGCAAGGGTCGTTCCGCTCGAGGCGCGCCTGCTCGACGAGGGAACAGTCGCCCGGGCGAGCCTGGCGGCGATGGTGGAATCTCATCTCGCCGGTGTGACCACAGCGCTCGACATGTACTTCTTCCCCGATGCGGTCCTGGGCGCGGCCGACCGGGCCGGCTTCAGGGTGATCACCGGTCCGGTGGTGCTCGACGAGCCGGGTCCGGACACCCCGGCAACGACCATCGCCGAGCGGTTCGATTCGGCGGTGAGCTGGTTGTCACAACACCCGGCCGCGCCCGATTGGCGCCCGGTGCTCGGTCCCCACTCCACCTACCTGGTCCGCCCATCGTCGCTCGAACGGGCGGGATCCCTCGCTGCCGGGTCGGACGCGCTGTTGCACCTCCACGCAGCCGAGACGACAGACGAGGTC
>CAYVYG010000166.1:0-7512 GCA_964454385.1 uncultured Microthrixaceae bacterium | reverse complement strand
GCTCGCCGTTGACGTTGCCGACAGGCCGGAGAACACCCTTGCCCCGGTAGCGCCTCTCGTCGCCGTCGCGCAGCTCCACCGCTTCGAAGGCGCCGGTCGATGCCCCCGAGGGAACCGCGGCTCTACCGACGACGCCCGAATCGAGCTCGACCTCGACCTCGACGGTGGGGTTGCCCCGGGAGTCCAGGATCTCCCGGGCGACGATTCCTTCGATGATGCTCACTGGTGATCCTTCACGTCTCGGCGGCGGCTCGCGCGCGGACCGGTCGAGGCCCGCGACACTCAAGGTAGTCGGCGCATCGCGGTGTGGAGCTCTACGGTGCCCTCAGAGCGCCTCCGCTATGGCGCGCGCGTAGGCGAGCTGCCCCTCGGCGCGCAGGTGGGTTCCGTCGGCCGCGAACCACTCGGGGTGCGAGCTCGCGAGCGAGTGCCAATCGACCAGCACCACGTTGTCGTGGCGTTCGGCCACCCTCGCGGTGCGTTCGTTGGAGATCGCCTCCCACGGGCGCTCCACCTTCGCGTTCACGAGCACGACACGGCGCTCCCCGAGGGAGACGACCATCTGCTCGATCCGATCCTCCGTCGCGACGCCGTTGTTGCCCACCTGCACGATGGCGCTGCCCGGCATGTTCCCGGAGTTCGCGTACCAGGTGGTCGCATCCGCGATGTCGTTGAACTGGCGCGACACCTTTGCGTCGACGCGGATTCCGGGCATCACCTGTTGCATCGCACCGGCTGCGCCGAGCATGACCGAATCACCGACCGCCACCGCGTCGGTGGGTACCACCGACGGATCAGCCGGCACGGTCGTCGAGGTCGCAGCGGTCGTGGTGGTGGCAGCGGTGGTGGTGGGAGCCGGGGTCGAATCACCGGCTGTGGTCCCCTCCGGTGGAACCGTCGTGGTGGAGTCCGGCGTGGAGGTCGTCGTGGTGTCGAGCAGGCCGGCGGTGTCGAAGTCGTCCAGTCCGATGACGCCCGCCGCTTCGAGCTCGAGGCGCTCCCTATCGGGGCTGTTGGCCGCGGCGAGGAGCCCGAAGCCGACCAGCGCCACCACCACCGCCAGCACCGTGGCCCTGGCGAGCAGACCCCGGTTCATGCGGGCGCGTCGTTCGCCCTCGGATTCCCTCCACTGCTCCCACAGGCGTCCCAGCGCACCGTGACGGATCGGCTGTTCGACGAAACGGTAGGAGAGCTCGGCCGCGCCGAGGGTCAGGCCCACCCGGAGCGCGAACAGAGGCCAACCCGTCAGGGGAACGTCCAGTTCGGGCCGGGTGAACATGAAGATCGGCCAGTGCCAGAGATAGATCGAATAGGAGCGCACGCCGATCCACACCAGCGGAGGAAGCGCCAGGACCTTCGAGAGCCTGGCCGACGGATGCACCAGCACCGCGATGAGCACGATGCAGACCACGTCCAGCGCCAGGAAACCGCCCCGGTAGATGAAGGGATCGAACTCGTTGACCCGCCAGAAGAACCATCCAAGCAGCAACAACGCGCCGATGCCGGTCGCATCGAGGACCGGACCGGCGGCCCGTGACGGCTCGGACCGTGAACGCCACGGCGTCCACACAACTGCCAGCACTGCGCCCAGGAGCAGTCCGGACAGCCGGGTGTCGGTGCCGTAGTAGACACGGGAGGGATCGGCGCCCGGGTCGTACAGAACGGCCATCCAGACCGCCGATCCCACCGCCACCGCGATGAGCACGTTGCGGGTGGCGTTGCGGCCCCTGCGCGACAACAGCCAGACGAAGAGCGCCGGGAAGAGGATGTAGAACTGCTCCTCGACCGCGAGGGACCACAGGTGGCGCAGCACCGGTGGGCGTCCCGCCTGCGCGAAGTAGGACTCGTTCAACAGGATCTGCCACCAGTTGCTGACGTAGAACAGAGCCGCGAGCACGTCGCCGCCGAGGCGTCCCGCCGCGTCCCGGTAGAACAGCAGCGTCACCGCCGGAACCACGAGCAACAGGACATAGAGAGCCGGCAGCAGGCGCCGGGCACGCCGTGTCCAGAAACCCCGCAGGGACACCGAGCCGCTGTGGTGGCGCTCCTCGACCAACAGCGCGGTGATCAGGAAGCCCGAGACCACGAAGAACACTTCGACCCCGAGAAAACCACCCGGTATCCAGGCGAGGTCCATGTGGTAGAGCAGCACCGCCGCAACCGAGACCGCACGCAACCCGTCAAGGGACGGCTGGTATCCGAGCTTGGTGCTCGTGCGGGCGGGGGCGGCTGTGATCACGACTGCACCATTCTGGTCAACAGCGACCCCCCGTGGGGGTACCCGTCGCAGGACCGTGGGACGATCCGTTGACTCTCTGTCGAGGCGAACCTATAGTCGCGCAGCAGAGGGTCTACTTCAGGGAGGAGTCGGATGATGGGTGGCGTCTTTCGCGGTTCGACGCGCCATCAAATGCGTGGGCCGCGCATGGCCGGGCCGGTCCTGGTGGTCACAACCCTGGCAGTGATGCTCGTGGCGGCCTGCGTGCCCCCCGAACCGCCACCTGACCCCTACGGCCTGCGTGCCACGCTCGTGGACGACGGCATCCGCCTCGATTGGACCGCACCGTACCCCGACGCGACCGGCTACCGGGTCGAGTGGCTGGAGGCCCCCGGAGGCTGGGAGCTCCTCACGACGACATCTGACATGACCACGCTCGATACGACCATCGCTGATCGCTCGACCCGCAAGTACAGGGTGCGGGCGATCCGGGAGGCCAAGCCGACGGATTTCAGCGGCGTCGTGAAGGCCACCTATGTCGAGTTGCTGCTACCTGTGATCAGGGTGGACACCGAGGATCACCAGCCCGTGATCTCCAAGGAGGAGTACCTCGACGCCCAGGTGGACATCGATCCCAACGGATCGCCATATGACGCGTTCAGCGCGCCGACTCGGATCAAGGGTCGCGGCAACACCACCTGGGCGTATCCCAAGAAGCCCTACAAGCTGAAGCTCGATTCGAAGGCGAGCCTCTTCGGGATGCCCAAGGAGAAGGACTGGGTCCTGCTCGCCAACTACGCCGACCGCTCACAGCTCCGAACCTGGGTCGCTCAGACCGCAGGCCACTCCACAGACCTGGCGTGGACACCCAGCTCGGTGCACGTCGAGCTCGTGCTCAACGGCGAGTACCTCGGTGTGTACCAGTTGACCGAGCAGGTGGAGGTGAAGGAGAACCGCCTCGACATCACCGAGATGGAACCCGGCGACACCAGCGGTGAAGCGGTCACCGGTGGCTACCTGCTCGAGATCGACGAACGTCTCGAGCAGAACGCCGAACCCGGGTTCCGCACCCGGCGCCGCGTGCCGATCGTGATCAAGGAACCCGAACCGGCTGCACCCGAGCAGTTCGACTACATCCGCGACTACGTCCAGGACTACGAGGACGCCCTGTTCGGGCCGAACTTCTCCGATCCGGTGCTCGGCCACCGGGGATACGCGGACGTCGACTCGTTCATCGACTGGTACATCGTCGAGGAGCTCGTGAAGAACCAGGATGCGACGTTCTCCAGTGCCTATCTCCACAAGGACCGTTCGGCCCCGATCCGGTTCGGGCCCCTGTGGGACTTCGATCTATCGATGGGTACCGACAGGGGCATCGTGCCAGCCGACCCGCAACAGGTGTGGGTCAACCAACCGAACAAGCCCTGGGTGAACCGCTACTTCGCGGATCCGACGTTCCGCCAGCGGCTCGACGAACGCTGGGATGCCCACAGGGTCGACTTCGACCAGCTACCGGCGCAGCTGTCGGTGCTCGGTGCGGATCTGCAGGACGCCATTGCGAACGATGCCGCTCGCTGGGACTACACGCTCGGAGTGAACGACACGCCCCAGTTCCTCGCGGACTGGCTGACCACCAGGATCGCCTGGATGGATGCCTACATCGACGCCGCAGCCGCCCAGTAGACGGAGCTGCGCCAGGACCGGTCGACCCGATGGGGTCGGTTGTCAACCCGCTTCGGAGTGGGTGACGGGCTCCTCGCCCATCCACTCGCGAAGCGTGTTCTTCAACTTGGTCTGCTGGATGAAGATGTCGTGCTCCGCGGGCTCGGGGCCATCGCTCTGGGGCGACTTCCAGTAGAAGCTCAACCACTCCTGGTTGCCGGACTGCCCGGCTCGCTGTGCGAGGTCGAGGAACAACGCGAGGTCCAACACGATCGGCGCGGCGAGGATCGAGTCACGGCACAGGAAGTCCACCTTGATCTGCATCGGGTACCCCATCCACCCGAAGATGTCGATGTTGTCCCAACCCTCCTTGTTGTCGCCCCGTGGCGGGTAGTAGTTGATCCGCACGACGTGGTCGAGGTTGCCGTAGAGCTCGGGGTAGACCTCGGGCTGCAGGATCGTGTCGAGGACCCCGAGCTTGGAGACCTCCTTGGTCTTGAAGTTCTCGGGATCATCGAGCACCTCGCCGTCCCGGTTGCCCAGGATGTTGGTCGAGTACCAGCCCCGCATCCCCAGCATCCTCGATTTGAACCCCGGAGCCAGGATCGTCTTCATGAGGGTCTGGCCCGTCTTGAAGTCCTTGCCGGTGTAGGGGACCCCGTTGCGCTGTGCCAACTCAGCCATGCACGGCAGATCCACCGAGAGGTTCGGCGCCCCGTTTGCGAACGGCACCCCGCTGACCAGCGCCGCGTATGTGTACAGCTCG
The DNA here is from genome assembly GCA_964454385.1 of uncultured Microthrixaceae bacterium. Classification (GTDB taxonomy): domain Bacteria; phylum Actinomycetota; class Acidimicrobiia; order Acidimicrobiales; family Microtrichaceae; genus JAMLGJ01. The sequence continues at coordinate 2,866 of CAYVYG010000166.1, read as the reverse complement.
CTCGGCGCGATGTTGTCGTCGTTGGCCCGCATGCCCGCCTCGAAGGACTCGACGGTCTCGTGCACCGCCGATGGCTCCTGGTACGCCTCGGTGGACCCACACCAGATCATCACGAGGCGCTCGCAGCTGTTCTCGGTGCGGAACCGCTCGATGTCGGCGATCAGCTGCTCCGCGAGATCGAAGTAGGTCTCGCCGGTCTTCACACGCACGCCATCGAGGCGCTTCACCCACCGCTGGTCGAACACCGCCGGCATGGCCACCACACCCTCGAGCTCCGAGGAGATCGGTCCCAGGTCACGCTCCTCGAGCACGCCCGCGGTCTGCGCCGCTTCGAGCGCGTTGGGCGTGATCGGATCCCAGCCACCGAAGACCAGGTCGTCCAGACCGGCCAGGGGCACGAAGTCCTTGATCATGGGGTTGCGCCCCTCCTCGCGGCGACCGAGGCGGATGTGGGCCATCTGCGTGAGGGAGCCGACCGGCGTGGCCAGACCCTTGCGCGCCGCTATCACCCCTGCGTACGCGGTCGATGCCACCGCCCCCATGCCGGGGGTGAGGATCCCCAGGCGTCCTGATGCGGGAGCGATGTCGAGGGGTTGTGCCATGACTGCCACAATATTGCCCGGCTCGCGTGATTGCCCTGCCCGGGAGACCGCCAGGCTCGCTGGACCGCCAGGCTCGCTGGACCGCCAGGCTCGCTGGGGTGAAGCCCCGTCAGGGTTGGGGCGAGAGGACCTCGGATGCCGGTTCGGGAGCCTGCGGTCGCGACACCTGTGCCAACAACTGCGGCGGTCCCGCCTGTCCGGTCATCGGGTTCACCTGACCCGGTACCAGCTGCAAATCGACCGGCCCGCCGTAGACCGGGTTGACCTCGGCCAGGCGCGCTGTGCGCACAGCCAGCGCGGACGAGGCGACCAGGCTCGTCAACTCACCGCGCGCCCGGTCGAAGTCGAGATCACCCCGGTGCTCGACGGTGAAGACGACCTCCAGGGAAGCGCTCGGCGTGACCACCTCGAAGGGACCCTCGAGCTCGCCGATCGCGGCGTCTGCGACATCGTCGGCGAGGTCACCCGGGAGCTCCCCGAGCTGCTCGGCGCTCAGACACTGCGCGGTCGCATCGAGGCCGACCTGGATGTCGTCCACCTCGGAGGGGATGTCGGTGAGCGCGGTGCCGGCTTCGGCCAGCTCGAGCGCCTCGTCGATCGCATCCGCGGGGCCACCGATCATCGTCACGCACGTGCGGTCCTCCCAGGTGCCCGTCGGCGCCAGCTCCCGGTACGCATAGCGCAGGTCGGCCTCGGAGGGCTCACCGAGATCGGCACCAGCGGAGGCAAGTGCCGCATCGAGGCCCACGAACCTCGAGAGCACCTCCCGTGCCTGCGGGCTCAGATCATCCATCTCGACGGAATAGCCGCTCTGGCGCAGTTGCTGGAGGGTCGCCTCCAGCGCGTCCTCGTCGGGTTCGAAGTCGATGCCCTCGCGCTCTGCGAAGGCAGCAAGGGTCTCGCCCCGCAACAGGAAGTCGATCACCGAGCGCGCCGCTGCGCCGGGCAGCACGGCTTCGCCCTCGGATGCCTGGAAGTCGACGAGCGATGCGAATGCCTCATCAGCGGTCAGGGTGTCGACCAGGTCAGCGGGGATCGTCCGCCCGTCGATGGTGGCCGCAGCATCCGGTGCGGCGACCCCACAGGAGGTGCCGACCATGGCCACCAGGATTGCGAGGACGCCGAGGACCGGACGCAGCTTCATGGGAACCTCAGTGTCGTGGTCATCATGACGATGTTACGTGGCCTTCGCATCGCCGGGCACAAGCTGGCCGAGGGCCTCGGTGACCCTCGCTGCCGGATGGTCGGTGGAGGCCAGCCTGAGCTGCAGCTCGCCGGAGCCACCGCCGCGCTCCTTGTAGACCGAGCCCGGATAGAGGCGCTCGAGGCGCAGTTGGCGCGACTGGCTGAGGCGGACCGGCGAGATGCGTGCCACCAGGCCGCCCCCGCTGAGCGGACCGGCCGGCGAGGCGATCACCTCCCGGATCCCGCAGCGCACGCACTCGGCGCGCACGCGGGCGACCGCCAACAGGTTCGCAGCCGGTTCCGGAACCGGCCCGAAGCGGTCGATCCAGGCGGCTTCGATCTCGTCCACCTCGGCGATGGTGCTGACCGAAGCCAGACGCCGGTAGGCATCGAGGCGCAGGTCGTCGCGTTCCACGTACTCGGCCGGCAGGTGCGCCGCCACGGGTATCTCGACGGTCACCTCCGGCTCATCGCTCTGCGTGGGAGCGGTTCCGTTCAGATCGGAGATCGCCTCGTTGACCATCTGCACGTACAGGTCGTATCCGACCGCGGCCACATGGCCGCTCTGGCCGGTGCCCAGCAGGTTGCCCGCACCGCGGATCTCGAGATCGCGCATCGCTATGCGGAAACCCGATCCCAACTCGGTGGTCTCGCCGATCGTCTTGAGTCGCTCGTAGGCCTCCTCGGGGAGCTGGCGGTCAACGGGATGGAACAGGTAGGCGTAGGCCCGTTGCCCGGCCCGGCCCACACGTCCACGGAGCTGGTGCAACTGGCCGAGGCCCAGCATGTCGGCCCGCTCCACCACCAGGGTGTTGACCGTGGGGATGTCGATGCCTGACTCGATGATCGTGGTGCACACCAGCACGTCGTAGTGGCCCTCCCAGAAGTCCACCACCACCCTCTCGAGAGTTCCCTCGTCCATCTGGCCGTGCGCGACCGCGACCCGGGCCTCGGGCACCAGCTCGGAGATCCTCTCGGCGCGCGCATCGATGTCGCTGACCCGGTTGTGCACGTAGAAGACCTGACCCTCGCGCAGAAGCTCCCGGCGGATCGCCTCGGCCACCGCCCGCTCGTCGAGC
>CAYVYG010000165.1:0-7516 GCA_964454385.1 uncultured Microthrixaceae bacterium | reverse complement strand
GTGGTTCGCTCAGCCATCTTGGCCCAACGCCCCTATGACGAATACCAACCTGAACTTGCCGACCTGGATCTGTGCTCCCTCGCGCAGCGTCTCGCTCTCGACCCGCTCGCCGTCCACATAGGTGCCGTTGAGCGAACCAGCGTCCTCGATGCGGAACGCGGCGTTGCCCTCGCACAGCACTCGTGCGTGATGCCGTGACACGGTCACGTCATCGAGGAACACCTCGCTGTCCGGATGCCGCCCGATCGAAGTGGTGCCGTTCCCCAGTGCATACCGTGCTCCTGCGGTCGGCCCGCGCGTGACCACCAGCTGGCCCACCTCGCCGGCTTCGATCACGCCCACGTCGAGCTCGGGATATCTGCCCGTCGCCTCCTCGGTCGCTGCGGGCTCCGGGAGCCCGGTCCCGCACGCGCTGCAGAAGTTGCTCTCGATCGGATTGAGAACTCCGCACTGCGGGCAGGTGAGACCTTCGGGCATGGAGATCAGCCCTCGATCAACGACGCGTAGGCTTCGTGGTCCATCAGGGAGTGGGGAGCAGAGGGATCATCGCATGTGATCACCACGAGCCAACCCTGGCCGTAGGGTTCGCTGTTGAGCAGCTCGGGTGTGTCCTCCAGCGCGAGGTTGACCTCCGCCACGGTGCCGGCGACCGGTGAGTAGATCTCCGAGACCGACTTGGTCGACTCCACCTCACCCAGGACATCTCCCACGGCGAAGGAGTCACCCACAGCGGGAAGTTGCACGAACACGACGTCGCCCAGCGCGTCCTGGGCATAGTCGGTTATGCCCACCCGCACCCGATCCTCCTGGGCGAGAACCCACTCGTGGTCCTTGGTGTACCTCAGCTCAGCGGGGATGTTCATGTGCGCGACGGTACCCGAGCCACAGTCGTCGGTGCGCACTCGAGCGCCACCCGCCCGCTCATCGCACCATCTGACGCAGGCGGCGCGAGTACTCCTGGGTCAGTGCCCTCGCATCCGACACCGAATCGCCCTCTGCCCAGATGTGGGTCACCGGTTCCTCCGGATCCGGCAGGATCAGGACCCAGCCCTGGTCGTGGTTGACCTTGACCCCGTCGATCAGATCGACGTCGCGACCGTGGGTCTGTTCAACCAGCGTGCGCATGACCAGGCCCTTGTCCTCCCAGGGGGTGACCACGGTCTCGTGCACCAGGTGAGCGGCGGGAGCGCCGCGGCGGATCTCAGCGAGCGGTGCGTCACGAACGGTCAGCAGATCGAGCAGCTTGAGGAGCCCGGCAGCCGCGTCGAAAGCCGGCATGAAGCTCGGCAGGATCACTCCTCCCTCGAGGTTCATCGCGAACAGGACGCCCCGTTCCTCGGCGTCGGCCATCAACGACGGAGCCGAGGTCTTCGACCACCGCAACTCGAGTCCGTGCGACTCCAGGATTCCCCTCGCTGCTTTCGGGGCGTTCACGGGAAGGACCACGACCGCGGCCTGCGCGGTCCGCTCGGGGTTCTCCGAACCGAGCAGTTCCAAGAAGCACAACAGCGACTCCGTGTCGGACAGCACGGTGCCCTCGTTGTCGATCAGCGTGAGCTGATCACCTGACGGGTCGATCACAGCTCCCAGGTCGGCGCCCGACGCGGTGACGAGCGCGCTGACCTCCTTGGCATGGTCCTCGCGGTCGTAACCGAGCATCCCCGCCGTGGACACGTAGGGGTTCGCCGCCAGGACCTCGGCACCGAGCTTGGCCAGCACGTTGGGCATCGCGAGGCTCGTGGACCCGTAGGAGTAGTCGATGACGAGCTTCATGCGCCGAGCCGCGATCGCTTCGGTGTCAACCGACTGCTCGAGTGCGAGCGCGTACTGCTCGAGCGCCCTGGGAACGAGGTCGATGTCGCCGATGTCCGCCGGACGCACCCGCCGGAAGTCCTCCCTGGAGAACACCCGCTCGATCTTGCGCTGGCTTGCCTCGGTGATGTCGGCGCCGGCGCTGTCGAGGAACCTGATGATCACCGAATCCGGATCGCCCTCGCTCAGGCGGCACGAGATGCCGCCGTGCACGTCCGCAGAGCGGCTGTGGAACCGGGTGATCGGCATCGAGGTCACCTCGAGGTCGAACACGTTCACACCGCCTGCCTGCAACCCCGAGATCATCGCCCGTTTGAGCATCCGCGCCGCACGCGACGAGTCACGGGATACCACGACCCGCGCGTTCTTGGGAAGCGTCGTGGCATAGGCCATGGCGACCTTTGCCGCGAGCTCGGGTGTCGCGTCCACGTTGGCCAGGCCGGTAACCCCACCGCGACCGAACAGGCTGCGCGCCCCGCGGGATTCCCAGATGAGCGAGGTGTTGACCACCGCGCCGGCCTCGATCGTCTTGAACGGGTAGACCTTCACGTCGCTCGAGATGAGCGCGTCCTCGCCCACGAAGACCTCGTCGCCGATGACGACACCCTCCTCGCAGCGAACCCCTCGGCGCAGGTCAGCCGAACGACCGATCACGGTCCCCCGAAGGCGCACCGACTCACCGAGGTAGGCGTTGTCGTGGATCACCGCACGGTCGAGCTCGCCCTCGGAGCGAACCCGCACACCGGTGCCGAGCACCACGTACTCCCCGATGTGTACGCCGGCATCCACGTTGCAGTTGTCACCGATCACCGCGGGTCCGGCCAGCTCCGCATCGGGGTGGATCTCAGCGCTCTTGCCGACCCAGACGCCGTCAGCAACCTCGATGCCGGGGATCTCCGCGCGCACCCGCTGGTCGAGGATGTCCTTGTGGGCTCTCACGTAGGCGTCGAGGGTGCCGACGTCCTCCCAGTAGCCCTCACCAACCGCCCCCAGGATCCGCTCACCGGCTGCGAGGACCGCGGGGAACACCTCACCGGAGAAGTCGACGGCCCGGTCAGCGGGTATCCAGTCGAAGATCCTGGGTTCCAGGACGTAGATGCCGGAGTTGATCGTGTCGGAGAAGACCTGTCCCCAGGTGGGCTTCTCGAGGAACCGCTCGATGTTCCCCTCGTCGTCGGTGATGACGATGCCGTACTCGAGAGGGTTCTCCACGCGCACCAGACCGATCGTGGCCACCGCACCCGCCGCTCGATGGCTGTCGATGATCGAACCGAGGTCGATGTCGGTCAGCACGTCACCGGAGATCACCAGGAACGTGTCGTCGAGCTGGTCCATCGCGTTGCGTACCGAACCGGCGGTGCCGAGTGGCATCTCCTCGGTGGCATAGGTCATCTGCACGCCGAACTCCGAACCGTCGCCGAAGTAGGTCCTGATGGTCTCGGCCATGAACGCGACCGTGACCACGATCTCGGTGATCCCGTGGTCACGCAGCAACGTGACCACGTGTTCCATCATCGGTCGGTTGGCGAGGGGCATCATCGGCTTCGGGGCGTTGGAGGTCAGGGGCCGCAGCCTCGTGCCCTCGCCACCCGCCATGATCACTGCTTTCACCTGGTCTCCTCCTGGTTCGATCCTCGTGCGGTGTCCTGACCGCTGGCGGCGCGGCCCTCTGCGAGCGCGGCCGGGCCCTCGTGCAGGTATCCGATGAAGGCGATGTACCCGAACACGAGCCCCGGTACACCGAAGCTCCACGCACCGAGCGAAACCCAGTCGCGCGCAACGTCGGAGAGCGTCTCGTCGCTCGCGACCAGGAACAGCGGGAACGCCACCATCTGACAGAACGTGCCGGTCTTGCCCACGAAGGTGACGTCCATGCGGCGGGCACCCATGAGGGTGATGGTCGCCACGAACAACGACATGACGACCTCGCGACCCACCACCAGCAGTCCGAACCACAACGGCACCGCACCCACGACGATGATCGAACCGACCCCGGTGATCATCAACAGCCGGTCGACGGTGGGATCGAACATCTTGCCGAAGTTCGAGACCTGCGCGAAGTGGCGCGCGACCCAGCCATCGACCCAGTCGGTCGCGCCCAGAACCGCGAGGAGCAGCGCTGACTGCCATCTCAGGTCCTCGCCGAACAACAGCCAGACGAAAAGCGGTATGCACAACAGCCGCACGAGGGTGATCAGGTTCGGGATGGTGACCAGGCGGTCCTCGCCCCGGGGTATCAACTCCCCCGCGAGACCGCGCCGGGCCGCCAGTGCCGTACCGTCGCCGGCGGCTGCGCAGTCGTCGTCCACGCACACACTCTAGGGATCCCCGACGCCCGCCGTAACTGGCCCCTCACCCGCTGGGACGCACCTAGGGTTTCACCATGGACCCGACAACACCGCAACCCGTACCCGACCCCTCGGTGTTCACCCGAGTCATCGACGGTGAGCTGCCGGGACGCTTCGTGTGGCGCGACGACCTGGTGGTCGCGATGCTGACGATCGCCCCGATCCGGCCCGGGCACACGATGGTGATCCCGATCCAACAGGTGGACAGCTGGCTCGACGTGCCCCCCGGGACCTGGACACACATGGGCTCGGTGAGCCAGACCGTCGGCCGCGCCATCCAGGAGGCATTCTCGCCGGTCCGGGTCGCATCGGCGATCCTCGGCATGGAGGTGCCCCACTGCCACGTGCACCTGGTGCCGATCGACCGCGAGAGCGACCTCAGCTTCGCGAACGCGGATCCGAACGCGCCCGCGGAGCAACAGGACGCCTCGGCCGAGGCGATCCGTCGGGCGCTGCGGGCCGCCGGACACGGCGCCCACGTCCCCGACGCCTGACTCGCCCCCTGCGGCGAACCCCCCAGCGACGCCCCCTCCCACCGGCGAACTGTCCGGTGAGAAACCCGTGGGTGTGGTCCCGGAGCGGACAGTTCGCCAGGGGGCGCTCGATTCTCACGCCGGGGCGCGCCCGGTCCTACGTTGGTTCGTCGAGTTCGACCGGCTCGAGGAGGTGCTCGCCCTTGTTGCGCACGTTGTTCACTTCGCGCGAAACCGGATGGAAGGTGATCAGCTCCTCGGGTGCAGGAACCAGGAGCTTCGCCAGACGCGCAGGGTCGGTGCCGGGATCCAGCCACTCCGGCCAGTCCGCCGCCGAGAGGATGACCGGCATGCGGTTGTGCAACTCGGCCATCTTCTCGTTGGCCTCCCCGGTGATGATCGTGGTCGATCGCAGCGTGATCCGGTCGTGGTCCGTGCTCCCGTCGGTGCCACCTGCGACTTGCCCGGCGGGGTTGCCCCTCCACTCCTCCCACAGCCCTGCGAAGGCGAAGAGCTCGCCGTCGGCACTGTGGATGTACCAGGGTTGCTTTCGCTTCGCGCCCTCGGGCTTGTTCCACTCGTAGAACCCGTCCACCGGAAGGATGCAACGCCGCTTCTTGAACGCTGACCGGAACGACGGCTTGTCGGCAACGGTCTCCGCTCGGGCGTTGATCAGCCTGTTGCCGATCTTGAGATCCTTGGCCCAAGCGGGCACGAGGCCCCAGTGGAAGGTGTCGAGGCGGCGGGTGGAACCGTCGCTGTAGACCACGAACACATCGGTGGTCGGGGCGGTGTTGTAGTTCGGGCGATGCTCCAGCGCCTGAGCCGAGACCTCGCCGACCTCGAAGTACCGGGCGATGTCATCCGCGCTGGAGGAGGACACGAACCTGCCACACATGCCCCGAGACTATTGCGCGACCGGGTTGCGACCCCCGATCGGGCGGATCAGCCTCACGCTCGCATGGCGCCGGTACGATCGGATCGCCCCGGCCAACCGGGGTCGGGCCGCGTTGCACAGACAGGCCATCACCACCACCCGACGCCCAGGCTCCATTGATGCCCAACGAATGCCGATGACTTCCCGCACCTCTGCGGACGACGCGCCGACACGGCATCCGTTGCCGGTGCCCGTGCTCTCGGTGATCACCCCGACCTTCAACGAGGCCGAGAACCTCCCGGTCCTGATCGACCGTATACACACCGCACTCGCCGAGGTCTCCCACGAGATCATCGTGGCGGATGACAACTCACCCGACGGGACCTGGCAGGTCGCCGAGAAGATGGCGGCCGGTGATCCGCGACTGGTCGTGCTGCGACGCTTCCACGACCACGGGTTGTCGGCCGCGGTCCTCGACGGCATGTCGGTCGCCCGGGGGAACTACCTGGCCGTGATCGACGCGGACCTGCAACACGATCCGTCGCTGCTGCCGGCCATGATGGAGCTGCTGCACGAGGGCGCCGCGGATGTCGTCGTGGGAAGCCGGGAGTCCGAAGGCGGCGGGTACGGCGAGTGGAGTCTGAAGCGCCGGGCCGTGTCCTGGGTGGCGACCGGGATCGCGCAGCTGCTCCTGCGGGTCCCGACCGACGACCCGATGAGCGGCTACTTCATGTTGACCCGAGAGGCCTACGAGACCACGGCGTCACAGATCAACCCGCTCGGGTTCAAGATCCTGCTGGAGTTCATCGGCCGCAACCGTGACCTGCGGGTGGAGAACCTCGGCTACCGCTTCGCCAACCGGATCCACGGCGAGACCAAACTGAAGCCGAGCGTGATCCGCTCCTACCTGCTGGCGGTGGCCGAGCTGCGCCTGGGACGCCAGGTCGACCCGGTGTTCTTCCTCTACGTGCTGGTAGGGATCCTCGGGCTGGTCGTGAACTCGTTGCTGTTCACCATGTTCGAGGCGCTCGGCCTCCCCCGGGTGAACACCGGGCTGAACGAAGCCCTCGATCCGATCTACTCGTCGTTCGTGGCGAGCGTGGGGCTCACCACGCTGTTGTTGTTCGTGGTCAACAACGAGTTCACCTTCTGGGAGCAGCGCTACCGCGGCTGGTCGATGGGCGGCGCTCTGTTGCTCTATGCGCTGATGACCTTCCTCGGCACCCTCGTGCACGTTGCGGTGTTCTCCTGGCTCCAGGACACGGGTTTCCTGTTCAGCCTCATCGGCGACGACGCGGCCCGGGTGGTCCACAACCTCCTCGGAGCGACGATCGCGCTGGTGGTCAACTGGTACCTGAACACCACCTTCGTCTGGCGCCGCAGGTTGAGCTGAACCCGAGCAGTTTCAGACCCCACCGAGAGCGCTGAGGATCCCCTCCACGCGGTGCTCGGCCCGCAGGATGACCGGTTCGGCCTCCGAGAGCACCCTGAGCGCGTCGTCGAGGTCCACGCTGCGCGGATCGCCAGCCACTTCGTCTAGAGCTACCAGGGCATCCTCGAGCCGCGCGAGCGCGATCAGGGTGCCCAGTGGGCCGACGGAGCCGGCCAGCTCCTCGGTGCGTTCCGCCACACGCTCCAGGTACACGAGCTGATCTTCGCCCGTTTCGGCGGCCCGCACAATGGGGAGCGTCACCAGCTGTGACAGAACCGGTGGGCCGGGCGGCCCATCCCTGAGGGGACGACCACTCAGGTTCATCACGTCGCTTGCCGATGCAGAAGCCATGGATCCTTCCCCGGGACGCATCGTCGGAGCCGCCCGGCTGTTGGTCGCGGCCGGCCTGTTCGCCTGCGGGTCATGGATCGTCCTCGTCGCGCGGATCGGACCGGTCATCGCCAGGGTCACACCGGGTCACGGTGTGCACACGGGTGATGCGCTGGGGATGGTGGCATTGGGGTTGTCGCTGTTCGTGCTCGCCGGGAGACCCGACCGAGGCACCTCGCGCAGC
>CAYVYG010000164.1:0-7551 GCA_964454385.1 uncultured Microthrixaceae bacterium | reverse complement strand
GTTGCCCCGCACATAGGAGTGCGCGTAGTGCCAGTACGCCACGTTCTCGGAGAGCTGGATGGACACGACATCACCCAGCGCCCCCGCTTCCACCTCCCGGTGCAGTGCGGCGAACACGTGCGAGTAGCGGAACACATGGCACACGGCGACGATCCGATCCGCCTTGCGGGCCGCCTCGGCGATGCGGAGGCAATCGGCCTCGTCGAGCGCCATCGGTCTCTCGAGCAATACGTGGTACCCGGCCTGCAGTGCCAGCAGCGTCGGTTCGACGTGGTGGGCGTCGCCGGTCGCGATCATGGCGTAGTCGGCCAGCCTGGGCTGCTCGAAGATCTCGTCCCAGCCGGGGTACAGCTGGTCGGTGCCCAGCGAGTACCGCTTGGCGAACCGGGCGCGTCGGCCGGTGTCCGGGTCGGCGACCGCCACGATGCGTCCGAGGTCGGGCTCCTCGAGCAGCAACGTCGCATACGCGTCGTACCCGCGGTCTCCCGCTCCCACCACCAGTCCGGTCAGGCCCATCGACCCATCATGGGCGCTTCGGTCACGACCGTGCCACTATGGCCGTACTGGCGCACCGACGCCGACGGCAACCCGGTGCCCTACCTGGACTCGGTGACCTTCCGGCCGTACGTCGATCCCACCGCCCGCACCAACGCGCTGCTGTCGGGTGAGATCCAGGCCCTGCACACCCCGACCCCGGAGCAGACCTCATCACAGTCATCTCATGATCAGTTCCCGGCGGACCCCGAGCAACCGCTCAGCCTGGTTGGTCCACCGGATGATCGACCGATTCGAGGACCCGATGCAGATCTCGAAGGCGGCGGTGGGTGTCCGCAACTCCTGATCCGACGCCCTCGGTGACCCGCTGGAGCACCGGGCCGAACAGCTCCCCCGCGCGGCGATGGACCTGGCGACCGGCGGAGGTCAGCTCCAGCTGGTAGGAGCGGCCATCGCCGGGATTGGCGACCCTCCGGACATGTCCGCGCCGCTCGAACCGCTTCACGTAGCTCGACACCGTCGTCGCCGGTGCGGCCATCCAACGGGCCAGTTCTGTAGGCGTCATGCCTTCAGAAGCTGTCAGGACCGAGTAGATGGCGAACTCATCGGCGTCCAGACCCGACGGGCGCACCGCCTGGTCGATCAGGGCGGTCGTGGCCCGTGAGACCAGCCACACGTCGAACAACACGTTGCCGCGTCCCTCGTCGAGGTCGTCCACCCCTGCGGTCCCGGACGGCTTCGTTCGCTTCGACATCGGTTGAACTCTAATGCGACGTCGTATCACCGATCGTGGCACCAGCGCCAGGGACGACGCCACGAACAGCCCGGAGAATGAAACGAAAGCCGAGGTCCGACCGCTTCGGTCGAGCGGTTCGTAGGCACCGGGACTGCGGCTGCGCCGTACACCAGCCTCGGTCCCATCAGAGACCTCCCTGTCGATCGTTTCTGGCTTCATGAAGGTCCTCCTGGTTCCTCGGTCAACGGAAGCCGCTCGCGGAGGACCGGGAACTGACACTCAACGGAGTGCCGGCGGCAGATAGAGCATCTCGAACTGGATGCGGTCGGGATCCCTGACGGTGAGTACCGACCGCAGCGTGGCGGCTCTCGGTCGGACTGGGTCCGCAACGTGCTAGCCGCCTGCACCGCTCGCCTGGAGGTCGACGGCGAAACCGTCGACCTGGTCGACCCCGAGGCCATCGACTCCGAAGAAGCCTTCGCTCTCCTGCCGGCAGGAACGAAGCATCCGCCAAGGTTGCTGCGGATCCACGAGTTCCTCCGCATGGGTCGGGCACCGGCCGCAGGCTGAACCGCGGAACCTCGGGTGCTCGCGGCCGCCGATCCGTCAGAACCGGCCGGAGTAGCGTGCCGCTGGCGAACGGCAACGATCGCAAGTTCGATCTGGTGGTGTTCGGTGGGACCAGCTTCGTGGGGCAGATCACCTGCCGCTGCCCTGCTCGACCGGGCTCCGAGAGGAACGAGGTGGTGGGTTCTGGACCCCTACCTCGGCGCTGGGTGATCGCCTGGTGGAGCGGCTGGAGGCACACGCCGGCATGCGCTTCGAGTGGATCGACTGACCTCGGCGAACCCCGTGCTGTCTGCCTGTCGTGCACTCCACAGCCACGGCAACCATCACCGACGTCTCACGAGGTCGCGCCGATGCGTTGAAGCAGTCCCAGCAACCGAAACATGCACACTCGCATGATATGGTGCGAACATGTCGAAGACGGTGCAGATCCGCGATATCGACGAGGACGTGTATTCAGCCCTGGCAGTCCGCGCAGCTGAGGCTGGGCTGAGCGTTCCCGAGCTGTTGAGACGCGAAGCCACCCGACTCGCCTCACGGCCGACCGTTGAGCAGTGGTTGGAACGCACCCGCCGCCGACCATCGGACATCACCACCGCCGAGGTGCTCGAAGCGCTCGACGAGATCCGCGGACCCCGCCCCGACGCTCCTGCGTGACTCCCGATGATCGTCCTCGACGCGAGTGTCCTGTTCGAGATCGTGGCCGATACGCCACGCTCTGAGACTCTGCGGGACATCCTCGTCGAGGACCCTGACATGGCGGCACCGCACCTGATCGATGCCGAGGTGCTGTACGTGGTTCAGGCCCAGCTACACCGCGGGGCTCTGGACGCCACGGCGGCCGACCAGGCTGTGGCGGACCTCCGATCCTGGCCGGGTGACCGATGGGGGCATCGCCCGTTGCTCGAGCGCGCCTGGGAACTACGGCACAACGTGCGGGGGTACGACGCCTTGTACGTCGCCCTCGCAGAAGGGCTCCAGGGCACGCTCGTCACACTTGATGCCCGACTCCGGGACGCAACCGGGCCGAGGTGCCGGATCGAGGTTCCGGATTTCGATGCCTGATCGACGGTCTGTGGTGCACATCGAGAACGCAGTCGTGATCGTCCGCGTTCGCGTTCCCACCGGTGCCCTAGCACTCGAGGGTCACCGATCCGGATAGACCTCCTGGATCGTCGATCTCGAACGATGAGTCACCGGAGGCGAAGTATGGCCCGAGCGGAAGACCGGTCTGGTGGCCAGCACGGCAGCGCAAGCCGTCGCGCTCTTCTACCAGGACCAGGCGGCCCAGGTGGGCATCGAGTCGACGATCGAGGCCGTCGACCAGGTGAGGGAGTCAGCTGGGACGACCTCGGCGACGATCCCGAGAGAGGGCCGGGCAGCCGCCAATCGCCCGTTGTTCATGGGACCAAGTCGACAATCGAGTGCAACTCCACATCGCCGACGCAGCGCAAATCGAGCTCGACTCGAACCCAAAGCACCGCTATGACGTTGTCACCGCGTTCGAATGCATCCACGATCTCGGGAATCCGGTAGAAGTGCTGGGCTCCATGCGCCGTCTCGTCACCGATGACGGAGTCGTGCTGGTGATGGACGAGCGTGTGGGCGTGCAGCAGATCCTCCAAGATCCGGGCCGTTGACAAAGGAGATCGGGATTCTCAAGTCGTGGCCTCGGACGCAAGAGGGTTTTTCACCGCCGAGCTCGATGGGCCCGCGTAAGGTCGCTTGACATGTCCGTGCAGCGCCGGTCCCCTAACTCTGGCTTAACCCTCCTCGCTACCGGCCTGGGGTTGTTCATGGTCTTCCTCGACGCCACGATCGTCAACGTCGCGCTGCCATCCATCCAGCACGATTTCGATGTCGGCGAAAGCGGCGTGCAGTGGGTGGTCGCCGCCTATTCGCTGACGATGGGTATGTTCATGATGACCTCTGCCTCACTCGCCGATTCATGGGGGCGACGCAAGGTCTACATCGCCGGCATTGCCATCTTCTGTGTCTCCTCGCTGGCATGCGGACTGGCACCGGGCGTCGGTTTCCTCAACGCGGCGAGGGCTTCCCAGGGGATCGGAGCCGCAGTGGTCAACGTCGCATCGCTCGCGCTCGTGGGCGCTGCGTTCCCGGATCCCGCCGCGAAGGCACGCGCTGTGGGCATCTGGACCGGGATCGCCGGGGTCGGAATTGCGGTGGGCCCGAGTCTCGGCGGCATGCTCACAGAGAACTTCGGTTGGCGGTGGATCTTCCTGATCAACCCCCTGGTCGGCGTGGTCGCGCTGGCGTTGACACTCGCCTTCGTGACCGAATCGGCCGACCCGAAGGACCGTGGATTGGATCCGGTGGGGCAGCTCCTGTTCATCATAGGGATCGGCGCGTTCACCTTCGCGCTGGTGCAGGCATCCACCTACGGCTTCGTGTCCGCACCGGTCATCGGGGCGTTCGCCACAGGCTCCGTGGCGCTGGTTGCGTTCCTGGTATTCGAGTTGCGATCGGAGGATCCGATGATGGACCTCCGGGTGTTCTCCGATATCCCGTACACGGCTGCCATCGTGACGATGTTCGCGGCTCTGTTCAGTGCCTACGGGACTCTGTTGGTGATAACACTGTTGGCAGTGGTGGTCGCGGCCCGGCTTCCCGGTGACCTCGAGTCCGTCATCCCGAACGCGGACGAACGAGCCCGGGTGGTGACGGACATCACAGACGCCGCCAACCCCCAGGCCGTCCCCTCGGTCATCGGGCCCGCACCGTCGAACCCGCCCACCTCCGCAGAGGTCATCGCTGAAGCGGACGAGGCGTTCGTGGAGGGCATCCGCGTCGCCGAGTCAGCCGGCGCGGTCGTGACCCTGATCGCATTGTTGTTCGCCTGGACGGCACTGCCGCGGGCACCGGCACGCGAAACAACGAACGAACGCGAGACGGCTGCAAGCGACACGAACTGACCGGTGTGCACCAGCCGACCGGCTGAATCAGCCGGCATCCTGATTCAGATAGAGCTCACCCGCCTCGCTGACCGGTGGGAGTGTGCCGCGTACCAGAGACCTTGGGCGACGGCAGGTCCGTGTGCAGGCCCTGCTCGCCCCCGGTCAGCAACGGACTCCTCCCATGGAGGCGCACGTCAGAGTCACCGATGAGGGCGTGCACGATCGGCGCCACCGCACGATGATCGGACAGCTCGGTCCACCTCGTCGCAACCGCGCGTTCCGAATTGCAGAGCGGCGAACCCCACCACGGTGACAGCAACCAGCACGCCGAGAGCGAGCACGACGCCCGTCATGTCGGCACCCCGACTGACCGATGGTTGCGTGCTCGGTAGGCCACCAGGGCGGTGAGCACAGAGGCCAAAGCTGTCGCCGAGCCGAACGCGTAGCGCTCGACGCTGCTGGTCGATGCGGCGTTGCCGACGGTGTTGAGTGCCAGGTAGGCGGCGATACCCCATGTGGCTGGCGACAGCCAGCGCGCAGGCCGGTCGACGAGCCCGCCGCGGCGAGCGACGACCCAGGCTGCAGACGTCTGCGCGACCTGCAGACCGGCGAAGGACAGCAGGATCCCGCAGGCCCCGCCCGCGGCGGCCCTCACCATCGGCATCTCGGCCGGGTGGATGGACGACGGCTGTGCGGTCGTCGCGCTCATCGTCTGGTCCCGACGGGTGTGCGATCGCGCAGGAGGGTGACGCCGACACCGACGAACCAGATGATGGATCCGAGACCGAAGACCATCTCGACCGCCTCGAAGTCCGGCACGACCGTGACGAGTCCCGCGACAGCGGTGACGATGCCGACGACGTTCAGCCAGCGCGGCAACCTTGCCGTGATCAGCCCGGCGATCGACACGAGGAGGATCCAGATCCCGCCGACAAGTTCGTTGCCACCACCGAGACCGTTGGTGACGGTGTCGAGGGTCGACCAGACGGTGACGGCCCGGTCGGGCTCCGAGACGGCGAGGTCGGCGACTGCTTCGATTCCGATGTTGGAGATCATCCCGGTGGCGTACATGAGGGTGGCCCAGATCGCTGCGAACACCATCGCTGTGTTCGCGAGGATCGGTGCCTCGGCGAGTCGTCTGCGCAGGGCCAGTCCGAGCGGGACCAGTGCGGCGCCGAACACGATGAAGATGCCGATGTACCAGGCGAGCAACGCGCCCTGGTGTCCGACGAGGAAGTCGACGGACTGGGCCGGCGTGGCGTCGGGGTCGGTGTAGTCGGCGAACGTCGTCGCGAACATCACGATGCCGTACAAGAAGGTGCCGGCAGCGAGCAGCGCGGCGGCGCCACCGATGCGGTCGAGGCGACCGGGTTTGCCACCCGTCGGGGTGGCAGTCACTGAGGGTGTGGTGCTGGTCATGGTTGGATGCCCTTCTCTGGGTTGGTGTGCTGGTTGGTTGAGACGCTGTCGGTCGGGTTCGCAGGGAGCGGGTCGATTCGTCGGAGTTGGACGACCTCGACGTTCATGGAAGTGAAATGGGCGAGCAGTCCGTTCAGATGCGATGTGTCGCGGATCTGACCGGTCAGTCGGGTGGTGCCTACGTCGGTCGGTTCGATTCGGAAGTCGTCGACGACGGGGCGGAGCACCCGGTCGCTGGCTCGGCCACGGATCTCGATCTCGTAGCGGGACGGTTCGGACATGTCCCGATTCTCGAATCGAGCGGGGTGAGAGGGCATCACTCCCCTGCGCTTCTCACCCGGGTGAGTGATCCCGGCCTACGAGGCATCGATCTGCTCGCCCGTCGCCGCGTGTTCGTCTCCTACGATCGGACGATGGCCGAATCGAGCGCGGCTGTCACCGCCACCAAGGTCACCCCACCGCGGCCGCCGAGCCGGTATCTGCGCCGCTCCCGGTTGATCGACGCACTCGAGGAGTCGGTGGAGGCTTCTCGAGGCGTCGTGTTGGTGAGCGCTCCGGCGGGAGCCGGCAAGTCGACCCTCATCAACGGGTGGCTCGACGGTCGTCGCGGCGTGGTCGGCTGGCTGCAGGTCGACGAGGGCGACGACGATCCATCCCGGTTCTGGTCCGGGGTCGCAGCCGCACTAGGCGAAGTGGTCCCGGGACTCACCGACGCTGTGACCGCCGCCATGGGCGACGGACTCGATGCCGTCGTCGCTGCCGTCGTGAACCAGACCGCGGCAGTCGACGGCCCGATCGTGCTCGTCGTTGACGACTACCACCTGGTCAGCAATCCCGATGTCCACCACAGCACCGAGCGCCTCATCACGCTTCGCCCCGACAACCTCGTGGTCGTGGTGGCGACACGAGTGGATCCCCCGTTCCGGCTCGGCCGCCTGCGCGTCCGCGATCAGCTCACCGAGATCCGGGCCGACGACCTCCGATTCGACATCGATGAGGCCGCCTGGCTGCTCGATGCCGACTCGGTCGGGCTTGCCCCCAAGGCGGTCTGCCAGCTGCAGGAGCGGACCGAGGGTTGGGCTGCGGGGCTCGTTCTGGCTGGTCTCTCGCTGCGAGACGCAAGCGACATAGACAAGTTCGTCTCGACGTTCCACGGCGACGACCAACTCGTTGCCGACTATCTCACAGAGGAGTTCCTGGATTCCCTCGAGAACGACCGGGACCGGCTGCTCGACGCGTCTGTTCTCGAGCGGATGACCGGCGCGCTGATCGACGAGCTCACCGGAGGCGACGACGGTGCAACATGGTTGCGAGCACTCGCTGGGTCGAACCAGCTCGTGATAGCGCTCGACCGCAAAGGCACCTGGTTCCGGTTCCACCACCTGCTCAGAGACATGCTTCGTTTGGAACTCCGACGGA
>CAYVYG010000163.1:0-7552 GCA_964454385.1 uncultured Microthrixaceae bacterium | reverse complement strand
CGAGGTGTCAGGCACCGGCTGAGCGCATCTCGCGCTGGAGGTCCTTGATCTCGTCGCGCAGCCGGGCGGCCTCCTCGAAGCGGAGGTCCGCGGAGGCCTGGTGCATCTCCTGTTCCAGCACCTGGATCAGCGCTCCGAGGTCCTGGGGCGCCAGGTCGGCGAACTGAGCTGCACGGGCCTTCTCCCCCGGGCGCTGTCTGCGACGCCCGCCACCCGGAACCGGACTCGCCCCGTCGGTGCCGCGCAGCTCACCGAGGATGTCGGTGATCGCCTTGCGGATCGTCTGTGGATGGATCCCGTGCTCCTCGTTGTAGGCCTTCTGCAGGCCCCTGCGTCGGTTGGTCTCCGAGATAGCGCTCGTCATCGAGTCGGTGACCGCGTCCGCGTACATCACGACCTGTCCGTTGACGTTGCGTGCCGCCCGCCCGATCATCTGGATCAGCGAACGCTCCGAGCGCAGGAAACCCTCCTTGTCGGCATCGAGGATGGCGACTAGGGACACCTCGGGGATGTCGAGGCCCTCGCGCAACAGGTTGATCCCCACGAGCACGTCGTACTCACCCAGGCGCAGGTCCCTGATCAGCTCGATGCGCTCCAGGGTGTCGACCTCGGAGTGCAGGTAGCGGACCCGCACCCCCATCTCGAGCAGGTAGTCGGTCAGGTCCTCGGCCATCTTCTTGGTGAGTGTCGTGACCAGCACCCGCTCCGATGCCTCGACCCGCTCACCGACCAACCCCAGCAGGTCGTCGATCTGGCCCTTGGTGGGTTTGATGACCACCTCGGGATCGACCAACCCGGTGGGTCGCACGATCTGTTCGACCACGTTGGTCGAGTTCTCGAGCTCCCAGTCACCCGGCGTAGCGGAGAGGAACACGGTCTGGCCGGCACGCGCGAGCCACTCCTCGAAGCGCAGGGGACGGTTGTCCGCGGCCGAGGGCAGCCGGAAGCCGTGTTCGATCAGGGTCTCCTTGCGGGAGCGGTCCCCTTCGTATTGCCCGTGCAGCTGGGGGATCGCCACATGGGACTCGTCGATGATCGTCAGGTAGTCCGCGGGGAAGAAGTTCAACAGCGTGTTTGGGGTCTCCCCCGGGCCACGACCGTCGAGGGGTGCGGAGTAGTTCTCCACGCCGTTGCAGAAACCCATCTCGGTCAGCATCTCGAGGTCGTACTCGGTGCGCATGCGGAGCCGCTGCGCCTCGAGCAGCTTGCCCTCCGCCTCGAAGTGAGCGAGGCGCTGCTGCAGCTCGTCCTCGATGCGCCCGATCGCTGCGTGCAGGCGTTCGTCGGAGGTGGCGTAGTGGGTGTTGGGGAACACCGCCAGCTCTTCCAACTCTCCCACCTTCTCGGCGGTGAGAGGGTCGACGACGGTGATCGAGTCGATCTCGTCGCCGAAGAACTCGACGCGAACAGCGGTCTCGTCGTACGCGGGATGGATCTCGACGACATCGCCACGGACACGGAACTTGCCGCGCACCAGGTTCATGTCGTTGCGGTCGTACTGGAGGTCCACCAGACGTCGCAGCATCGCCCGCTGGTCGACGGTGTCGCCCACCCGAACCGCAAGCAGCCGCGAGGCGTACTCCTCGGGTGAACCGAGCCCGTAGATGCAGCTCACCGAGGCGACCACGATCACATCGCGACGTGTGAGCAGCGCAGATGTCGCGGAGTGCCTGAGACGGTCGATCTCGTCGTTGACCGAGGAGTCCTTCTCGATGTAGGTGTCGCTCGAAGCTATGTAGGCCTCGGGTTGGTAGTAGTCGTAGTACGACACGAAGTACTCGACGCGGTTGTGGGGGAAGAACTCCCGGAACTCGTTGGCCAGCTGCGCAGCGAGGCTCTTGTTCGGCGCGAGCACTAGGGTCGGGCGCTGAACCGCTTCGATCGTCCACGCGATCGTCGCAGACTTGCCCGATCCGGTGATCCCCAGCAGGGTCTGGAACCGCTCGCCGCCGTCGATGCCATCGGCCAGCGAGGCGATCGCCTTCGGTTGATCACCCGCGGGCTCGAACGGCGAGACCACCTCGAAGGGGCGGATCATCCGCGGTTCGGCCGGAACGCCCACGAGGTCGGCGAACTGCGGCTCGGACGCCACAGGCGCGGACTCTGTCCGGGGTGCGCTGGCCATCGAAGGGATCGTAGCGGTCGCGTGTCACCCGTCGGTCTCGCGCAGCCCCTGGATCCACTGCCAGGCCCGGTCCACCGCGGAGGTGAGCTCCTCGGGGGTTCCCGAGTTGTCGATCACATGGTCCGCGAACGACCGGCGCTCCTCACGGCTGATCTGCGCGCCGATTCGTGCACGGGCGTCCTCCTCGGCGAACCCCCGGTTGGCGACCAGCCGCTCGACCGCCAGGTCCTCGGGCAGATCGACCACGATCGTGCCGGCCAGCCCGGGCCACCCGGTCTCACCGAGCAACGGGATGTCGAGCACCACCACGTTGTCGGTGTCGGACTGTTCGGCCACCCGCCGCCCGATCTCGGCTTGCACCCGCGGGTGAACGATCGCGCCCAACGCGGCCAGAGCGTCCGCGTCCTCGAAGACGATCGCGGCGACGGCCTGGCGATCGAGGGTTCCATCCGCTGCCAGGATCCCCTCACCGAAGCGGCCGACCATCTCCGCGAACACCTCCGTGCCGGGTGACTGCAGCTCCCGCACGATCCGATCCGCGTCGATCAGCACCGCTCCCCTGTCGACCAGCTCCTCCGCGACGGTCGACTTGCCCGAACCGATTCCGCCTGTGAGACCCACCAACAGCATCGCGGGACACTCTACGACGCCGGCGAACCCGGGCCACCCTGCGCCTTGGGCGCGGGCGGTGTGGGGCGAAAACGTTCAGGGTCACAGCGCGGTTGCCGATGCAGATTCCGAGACCGCGGAGCGAACCACGCGTAGCGGCCCGACACGACAACCGCGCACCATGACCAGGAATCGCACATGACCGGCCAGTACGAAGATCCGGGACTGTCACCGGCGTTCCATCCCCCGTCCACCGCCGAGGACACGGGCTCCGGGCCCCCTGATGTCGAGCAGGCCCCTCCAGCCGAGGACGAGCCGCAACCGAGCCTGCGCGAGCGCGTCAAGGCTCGGCTCTCGCGTGAGATGCGCGAGGCGATGCTCGACCCGAGCGAGCGTCCGACCGGCGATTTCGACATCGTCGCGGACCAGATGTCCGATGTGAGGGGCGACCGGATAGCGGGCTTCTCCAGCCTCATCACGGCCATGCGGCTCGCCACGCTCGCCGTCTCGCTGCTCCTGGCGGCCAGCACCGACCAGTTGAGCACGGCGACGCGCATCTGGACCGCGGTGATCGTCGGATACGCGGTGTTCCGGGCGTTCAGACCGATCACATATGACGACGACCTTCGATCGCTGCTGCGAGTGATGGGCGAGGTGGCCCTGCACGTGCTCGCGATCATCTACACCGGCGGTTGGGACTCACCTCTGGTGTTCACGCTGATGACGCCCATCGTGCTGGCCGGTCTGGCCCGCGGGTTCGGGTTCTCGCTGCGCGTAGCGGTCGCGGCCGTACTCGCGGTCAGCTGGCCATTCGTGCTCGGCGCATCGGACAGCCGGGAGGCACTGATCAGCTCCGCCTCATGGGGATCGGTGGTGCTCATCGTGGCCGTGATCTCCGGCTACGCAAGACGGATATCCGGTGAGGCCGTGCGCGAACGGGAGCTCGCCCTGGATCGCCTGAGTCGCCTGTCCGATGCCAACACGCTGCTGTTCTCGCTGCACCGCGTGACCCAGACGCTGCCCGCCTCGCTCGACCTCGACGACGTGCTGGACTCGACGATCGGGCGCATGAAGTCGCTCGTGTCCTACGACAGCGTCGCGGTGCTCCTCTTCGACGAGACCGATGGCCGTTGGGCGGTGGCGCGACACCACGGCCTGCGGGTTCCCCGCCGGTTCGGGGCGACAGACCTGGCGCCGGGACTCCGCAGGGCCCTGACCGAGAGCCGCCCGGTCTACATACCCGACGTGCCGTCGATCGGCGGTGGGCTCAACGAACGGGCCGGTTCGGGCATCTACACCGTCATGCCGGCGCGTGGTTCGGTGATCGGCCTGATCGCGATCGAGCACTCCGACCTCGAACACTTCACGGCCCGTGACGTGGAGCTGATCGAGGGCTTCGTGGCCCCCGCATCGCTGGCGGTCGACAACGCCCGCTGGTTCGCCCGCCTCCGCACCGTCGGTGCCGACGAGGAGCGCACCCGCATCGCACGCGACCTGCACGATCGCATCGGTCAGAGCCTCGCCTACCTGGCGTTCCAGCTGGACCACATCGTCGAACGCGACGACGCAGGCGATCCCGTGTCGGTGGAGATCGGAGAGTTGCGCGAAGACGTGAGAGGGGTGATCCGGGAGGTCCGTGACACCCTCTATGACCTTCGGACCGACGTGTCGGATACCGTGGGGATAGGCGACGTGCTGGAACAGTTCGTCGACCGCGTCAGCGAGCGCAGCGGGCTCAAGATCCTGATCGACGCGGATCGCAACTCGCGCCTTCCCCTGCTGCAGGAGCGCGAGATGTGGCGGGTGGCCCAGGAGGCGCTCGCCAACGTGGAACGCCACGCCAGGGCGAGCGCCGTGCGGATCGTGTGGCGATGCGACGGGCAGCGGGCGCTGATCGAGGTGACCGACAACGGGGTCGGCTTCGAGTCCGGCCGCGCCGGGCGTCTCGACTCCTACGGCATGCTGGGCATGCGCGAGCGGGCCTCGAGCATCGGCGCGACCCTCGAGATCCTGAGCGCGCCGGGCCGGGGAACGAGGGTCCGCTGCGTGCTGGACCCGACCGAGGACGATTCGTCACAGCAGCCGTCCGAGCTGCAACCCGCCAACCGGGCCGCCTTCGCAATCCAAGACGGTGCGAGCTCCGCCGGCGTCACCGGAGCCGAAGGTGCCAGCGCGCCAGGGGGTGCACCGACAGGTGCGACGGGGACGGGTGACCGCGGCATCGGCGCAGATGCCGATGCCATCGGAGCATGGAGGTGAACCATGACCGTACGGCTGCTGCTCGCTGACGATCACCGGCTGCTGCGAGAAGGTCTGCGTCGCTCGATGCGCGACGCGGGTTTCGACGTGGTGGGTGAGGCATGCGACGGGGTGGAGGCCATCCGGCTCGCATCCGAGCTCAGCCCCGACGTGATCCTCATGGATGTCACCATGCCCAACTGCGACGGGGTGGAGGCCTGCAGGCAGGTGATCGACTCGGGGGCCAGTTCGCGGATCGTGATGCTGACCATGCACGCCGACCAGGACGTGCTCGCGGATGCCATCCGCGCGGGCGCCGCCGGCTATCTCACCAAGGACTGCTCCACACGTGAGATCGCCGAGGCGGTGCGCATGGCGGCCGAGGGCGACACCGTGCTCTCGCCACAGCTCGCGCGCTCGATGCTCGCAGAGGTCCGCCGGCTGGATGCGCCGGTCGAGAAGCCCGAGGGCAACGAACAGGTCGTTTCCAAGCGCGAGGAGGAGGTGCTGCAGCTGATAGCCGATGGATGCAGCACCCCTGAGGTCGCTGCGCAGCTCTACATATCCCAGAAGACCGTCAAGAACCACCTCGCGTCGATCTACCAGAAGCTCGACGCACGCGACCGCACCCAGGCGGTCCTCCAGGCCGTGCGGATGGGGATCGTCTCCCTCTCCTGACAGTCACGTCCGGACATCGCCCACTCCGTCGGGCGAATGGGCCATCGGACCTATTCAGGTACCGGAAGGCCCATGCCGATGAAACGGGTGAGGTCAACGCCTCGAAGCACCAGCACACCAAGCACATTCAGACAACACCCAGAAGCACCTACCAAGGAGCACCAGACATGTTGGTTCAGTTCCAGTTCATCCGGGCATGGCTCACCGCCCAGGCCAAGACCGAGCGTGGCGCCTCCCTCGTGGAGTACGCACTGCTCGTCGCTCTGATCGCCGTCGCATGCATCGCCGCGATGCAGTTCCTCCGGGGCGGCATCAACAACAAGTTCAACTCGGCGGGCACCGCGCTCCAGTAGCACGCCCTGAGCACTCCTCCCCCAACACCGGAACGGGGCCCTTCGGGGCCCCGTCTCCGCGTCCGGGCACACATGTGGCGCCTGTATGGTTCAAGCGGGCCCGGCAACGCACCGAGAGCGGGCACCCGGAAGCACCAGAGGCGGAGGAGAACCATGGCAGTCACAGCGTCCACACCGATCGAGCTCGTGGAGGACACCTACCGCCGTTTCGAGGACCGGATCGACCCGGCACGCGACCGCCTCGGTCGTCCGCTCACGCTCGCCGAGAAGATCCTCGTGGCCCACATGGACGATCCGGAGGTCAGCTTCGAGCGCGGCCGCACCTACAACGACCTGCGACCGGACCGGGTGGCGATGCAGGACGCAACCGCCCAGATGGCGTTGTTGCAGTTCGTCACCGCCGGGCTCGACCAGGTGGCTGTGCCGACCACGGTGCACTGCGATCACCTGATACAGGCCAAGGAGAACGGCAAGGTCGATCTGCTGGCCGCCGAGCGGTCGAACTCCGAGGTCTACGACTTCCTCGAGAGCGTCTCCGCCCGTTACGGGGTCGGCTTCTGGAAGCCGGGCTCGGGGATCATCCACCAGGTCGTACTCGAGCAGTACGCGTTCCCCGGCGGGATGATGATCGGCACGGATTCCCACACCCCCAACGCAGGTGGGCTCGGCATGGTAGCGATCGGTGTCGGTGGAGCCGACGCGGTCGACGTGATGACCGGGTTCCCGTTCAACGTGCGCTGGCCGAAGCTGATAGGGGTGCACCTGACCGGTTCGCTCAGCGGGTGGGCCTCACCCAAGGACATCATCCTCAAGGTCGCCGACATCCTCACCGTCAAGGGTGGGACCGGGGCGATCATCGAGTACTTCGGTGAGGGTGCCACCTCGATCTCCGCAACCGGCAAGGGCACGATCTGCAACATGGGCGCCGAGGTCGGCGCCACCACCTCCCTGTTCCCCTTCGATGACGCGATGGTCCGCTACCTCAAGAGCACCCGGCGCGAGGAGATCGCCGACGCTGCCACCGCGATCGCGCACCACCTGCGAGCAGACGACGAGGTGCTCGCTGATCCCGAGGCCCACTTCGACCAGGTCATCACGATCGACCTCGACACCCTCACGCCTCACATCAACGGTCCCGCGACCCCGGATCGGGCCCGCCCGGTCGGCGAGCTGGGAGCCGAGGCGGCGGAGAACGGATGGCCCCTCGAGCCCTCGGCTGCGCTCGTCGGATCCTGCACCAACTCCTCCTACGAGGACATCACCCGGGCTGCGTCCATCCTGCGCGACGCGGCCGCCAAGGGACTGCGCGTCAGGACGCCGCTGATGATCACGCCGGGGTCGGAACAGGTGCACGCGACCATCGAGCGCGACGGCCTGCTCGAGGTGTTCGAGAGCGCAGGTGCGACCGTGCTCGCCAACGCCTGTGGTCCGTGCATCGGTCAGTGGTCGCGGCCCGAGGAGATCCTCGAGCAGACCAACACGATCGTCACCTCCTACAACCGCAACTTCCCAAAGCGCAACGACGGCTCATCCAACACCCTCGCGTTCG
>CAYVYG010000162.1:0-7573 GCA_964454385.1 uncultured Microthrixaceae bacterium | reverse complement strand
GTGGCTCGACCGATGTGCCCTCGGAGTGCTCCCCGGGCGCCTGTTCGACCTGGTCCCCCCGGTAGTCGTCGTGGGTTCCCGGAGGCTTGTTCGCGAGCAGCTTCTGCGCCATCGGGTCGTGTGGTTCGACGAACTCGACGACGAGTTCGTCGCCCAGCGACGCGAGGAAGTCGACCACCTCTGCCAACGGCACGTTGGCCGCGATGCTCAGGTGGTGGACCAGAGCCAGGGCGAGCACCAGCTCCGGATGCTCCCGATCGAAGAACGCCCGGCGTTCGCGACCGCGCCATCCCCTTGCCGGCGACGGATCGGTCAGGTTTTGGACCAGCGACAACACGTTCGAGGGCTTCCCGGAGCGCCTCATCTCACGGAAGAAGTTGTCCACCACCAACGGGTCGAAGTCCACTGCCACCACGGTCTCCGCGTGGGGTGCGGCCTGATGTGAGAACCTTCCGTCGTTGCAGCCGAGGTCGAACACCAGGGTGCGTCGCGACCGCGCGAGAACCGTCTCGATGAAGCTCGTCTTCGCATCGGTGTCCTCGTCGGAGTAGCTGCACGTGTTCCGATAGCTCGCCCAGACCGATTCCGAGCGCGGCGAGGACAACGACCTGACCACGTCGAGCAGCTTCGAGGCGGACGCCCTGGCGATCGCGGTGCCGGCGCCCTCGCTGGTGAGCTCTGCCCGGGTCGTCTGGGAGGAGGTGTCGACGCGCGTCGAGAGGATGTCGTGGATGACGACGTGGCGCAGTGCTCCCTTGCGCAGGAACCCCGCAGGGCCGAGCATCCTGCGCATGTCGCCGGTCTCGATCCCCTCCAGGTTTCCCCGCAGGATCCCCTGGAAAGGGATCCCCAGGTGGGCCTCGACCATGAGGGGGAACAGCATCGTCTGGCAGAACTGACGGTAGCCGACCCAGGGCCCACCCTCGCCGACCGGTTCGAAGGATCCGACGTCGATGAACACCGGTTGCGAGCCGCGGAACTGGATGTTGAAGGCATACCCGTCCTTGGTGGTGAAGCCCTCATCGAGTGCGGCGAGGAGGATCTCGAGGTGCAGGATCGCGGCGGAGCGCAGCATCCCGAAGGTCCATTCGTAGGGGTAGGACACGAACGGGATGCGTTCGTGTTCGAGCACCGCCACCGGTGGGCTCCGCAGTTCCGGTAGATCGTCGACCACTGCCGGTTCGGTCCGGACCACCCGCCCGTCCGCCATCATCTCGCGCAGGAACGACGTCGCGCTCAGGGCCTGCCAGTCGGCAGCCCCCTTCTCGTCGAGGCAACGCAGGACGCGGCCATCGCGGTAGAAGATCGAACCGCTGGGATCACGGAACGACGATGGTTCCAGACCGTCGCTGATCCGGGACACGCTCAGCGTTCGTCCGAGGAGGCGAGCTCGGGTTCGGCCGCTGTGTTCTCGTCGGTGCCGATCTGGTCGTCGTCGGTTGCTTCTCCGCTCGGTTCGAGCGACTGCTCGTCCTCCTCGACTCCGTCGCCGCCCTCTTCGGGTGCGGACTTGCGGAACCGGCTCGTACGGCGGTGCCAGGCCGACTTGGCGGCAACCCCCACGCCTGCGAGTCCGCCTGCCACCGTCGCAGCTATCAGGCTTCCCGAAGCCGGATCGAGGTATCCCAGTACGCTCATTTCGTTCCCCCTTGCGGGTCAACCGAGGCGCCCGACCGGGTCCCTCCCAGCTCAGCTCGTCCGCCCCTTGCCATCGCCCGGCTTGTGCCGTGACGGAGTAACACTAGCGGTGCACGATCTGTTGGTTCCAGCCCCGGGTGAATCCACCTAAGTCGAAGCGTCTGTGGAGTGAGCTGGTCGCTAGTCGCGCTCGGGTGTCCCCACCGCTTCCATGGAGCCTGTCGCCACCATCAATTCGGCCGCGTCCACCACCTCCAGGTCATCGGATCCCAGTTGCGCGAAGGTGTCGAGGTCGGCGTCGTCCCAACGCGCGTCGGGTACTCCGTTGAGCGCCAGGGACCCACCGGTGTCGCCGAGCACCGCTCCGTGCACCTGAAGCGCCCGGGCGATCACCTGCGCCTGTGGCCCGAGCCCCGAGATGTCGACGTCCGAACGGAGCCGGAACCAGGTGCCCATCAGCGGGGCATCCGGATCCCCTGAGGGGCCGTCGGTGTGGCGAGCGGGCCACTGGTGCTCCCCGGCGCGTACCGTCGGCATCGAGAGGAACAGCACATGGCCGATGTCGCCCGAGCGGACCTCCTCGTAGCTGTAGGCGAGCGGCAACAGGGGCAGGCCCGACGCCGTGGTGAGCCCCTCGGGGTACTCGAGTGAGTCGAGGTCCCAGGCCGCGCCGGAACCTGCCTGCCAGAGCCAGAACCAGCGCCTCATGCCGGCGAGCTCCCACATCCGGCGTCGGTCGAGGTCGATGGCCACGTAGTGGTTGTCGGCGAAGAACAGCGGCATGGACTGCACGTATGCCGGGTCGGCTATCGGATACCCGGTCTGATCGCTGCCGCCCGGATAGGTGAAATCGAAGGCGTGACGGGGAGTGCGGCGGTCGACGAGGTTGAACGGGATTCCGCGTGTACGGCCGTCCTGCGCGCTGCCGAGTGCAGGGGTGGCGAACGGTAGGCCACCGATGGCGGCGATCGTCCCGGGCGAATCGGGAGTCACCTCCAGGTCTCTCGCATCCTGGTAGAAGAAAGCGCGATCGGGAAAGAGCCGTGGAAGAGCGGGGAACTCCGGAACGAAGAAGCCCCGGGGCCACATCACGAACCCGGTCAGCACAGAGGTTGCTGTGACGACACCGCACACGACGAGCGCGATCGGCCGTTTCGCCGGTGTGCCTCTGCGTCGTCGGATCACTCTGATCACCAACGCGACGACCAGGGCGACCATGGAGGCGATGGCCACGATGATCGACAGGCCGAGCACGAACATGTCCGATCCGGGCAGGGGTAC
The DNA here is from genome assembly GCA_964454385.1 of uncultured Microthrixaceae bacterium. Lineage (GTDB taxonomy): Bacteria > Actinomycetota > Acidimicrobiia > Acidimicrobiales > Microtrichaceae > JAMLGJ01. The sequence goes on along the minus strand of CAYVYG010000162.1, from coordinate 4,654 downwards.
CGAGGCCGGCCCGATGATCTCGTGGTTGTCCATCGGTGACCACAGTAGGAGTCCACCGCGATCACGATGCGCCCGACCCTTCCGGCGCGACGGTCCCCGACCACCGGAGGTACGTTCCCGGAGGATCGAGGGCTCCGGTTATCGAGGGCTCCGGTTATGGTGTCGCGATGGCGAACCAAGAGGCGACCGGGGGGCGCCTCCGCGAACGGATGCCGGTCACGGTCGTGTTGGTGTTCACCCTCGCTCTGGTGGTCGTCGGTGGGCTCAGGTTCGCTCGCATCGACCTCGCTGGAACCAGCTTCTTCGCTGCTGACGAGTTCTACACCTGGACCACCGACGATGGTCGCTACGTGGACCACCTGAACATCGACATCGTGCAGTACCTGTCGATGGTCGAGGACTTCCGTGGCGTGCCCGACGCGTTCGAGAAGCAGGAGCCCTATCCGGCGTTCGAGGCCACCGGCGGCGCGGTGAAGGGCCCAGTGGAACCCTTCACCCAACGGGTCGCTCTTCCGTGGCTGGCCTCGTTGTTGCCCATGGACAGCTCCTACGCGTTCGCGACGGTGAACCTGGCGCTGTTGGTGTTGGGGCTCTGGTGCCTCCTGGACGCGATGGCGGTGAGCGGACGAACGGTCCGCGCCCAGTTCGTCGGTGCGGTGCTGTACACGTTCGCGCTGCCGGTGGTCGTGTTCGGCTCTTCGCTGTTCATCGACGGCGGCGTCGTCGGAGTCCTGATGATCGGCTACTGGCTGCTCGCGAGGCGCCTCTGGTGGGCACTGTTGTTGTTCTTCCCCTTGTCCTACCTCGTCAAGGAGGCGTTGCTGGTGCTCGTGCCGCCGGTGATCTGGGCGTGGCGTACGACCGGGCACCGCTTCTCCGATCCGCGGTTCGTGTCCGGCGGAGTCGGGGCAGCGCTCGGTGTCGGGGCCGCAGCGGTGTGGGTCTCGGCACGGGCACCTGAGCCCGTTTACTCCTTCACGGTCATGCCGACCTGGGAGTTCATACGGTTCAACCTCACGAACCCGCCCTCCGCTGTGTTCTTCGCGATAGGTGTGTCGACCGTCGTCGTTCCCGCCCTCCTGGGTATCAGGGTTCTGCGGGACACCAAGGGATGGTCGGCTGCGTTTCGAGGAGGCTCGGGCGCGGATCTGGTCGGGTTCATCACCGTCGCGGCGATGAACCTCTATTCGATCGTCTCCACGGATCTGACGCTTCGCACGGGCTGGTTGATCTGGCCGTTCGCCATCTCCCTCGCCGCGGTGTGGGTAGACGCAAGCGGCGAGCAGTTCTCGCGGCTCGATCCGGTGCTGATGCGACCCCGCACCGGCTGAGCCGCTCGGTCAGTGGGCTGCCACATCGTTCGGGCACGCTTGTACGCTCACGATGTGACGAGTCGTCAGGTCGCCGGGCAACGAACGCGTGCGGTCGATGGCCGGGTTCCCGGTGAGCGCGGCCGCGCAACGCGTCAGAGACTGCTCGCGCAGGTGGAGTCGATGCTTGCAGACACGCCCTACCGTGACCTCAGGGTCGTCGACATCGCTCGTGGCGCCGACACCTCCCCCGCAACCTTCTACCAGTACTTCGCGGACGCTCCCGCCGCGGTGCTGGCTCTCGGTCAACAAGTGGCGGTGCAGGGAAGGGAGCAGTTGACGCGACCGGTGCTGGAGGGTGACTGGGGCGAGGCCGGCTCGTTTCACACCTGCGAGTCGATCGCGTCGACCTTTCTCTCGTTCTGGGACGATCACGGCCCGTTGATGGCGGTTGTCGATCTCGCGGCCCTCGAGGGCGACACCCGCTTCCGGGACCTGCGGACCGAGATGTTGAACGCGTTCACCGAGGCGATCGGCGCGGTGGCCCGCAAGCAACAGGTCGACGGCCGCTTGCCGGCGGATCTCGACATCACTGCGACCGCGGCGGTGCTGGTCGCGATGCTCGCACACGTCTCGGGTCATCGCTACGGCATCGAGGCCTACGGAACCTCGACCGACGCGATTCGGACCTCGATGGCGAAGCTGCTCCACAGCGGCGTCGTCGGTTCGGGCCGTCCTTCCTGAACCGGTCCGGTCGACCCCGATCAGTCGTCGTTCGGTATCGGTAGCATCGGCGTGAGCCAGTCCGACACGACCTGGGCGCCCTCGGCTGAGTAGTGCACACCGTCCGGGCGCAGATCGGGGCGGTTGCAGTCCGGTACACAGATCGCCTCGGAGGTGTCGAGCACGGTCACCCCCGGGATCCCGCCCGCCGCGTCGCGCACCGCCGCGAGCAGCTCAGGTGTGCGCCAGGCGGCCTGTTCGGGGGTGGTCTCGGCTGGCTTTCCGGGCGTCGTCTCCCACGCCGGAGCGACCACCGCGACGATGAGCTCCGCACCTCCCGAGGTCAGTATCCGCATCGCCTCGGCGTGCACGTCGCGCTCCATGTCGTGCCACTCGGGGGTGCCCACCTCGTAGGTCCGGCCATCCACGATCCGGTCGTAGGTCGACCACGTTCCGGTCTGCCAGATCACGACATCGGGATCCCATTCGACCACCGCGCGCGCCCAGTCGGTGCGCCAGTCACACACCGCTGGCGTGCGGTCGCGGCCGGTGCGCTGCGCGACGCGGTCACCGGGTGAGGGATCACAACCGTGGCGGCTCTGGTCCCAGACCACGGTGCCCTCCGGACGGAACTCCGTTGCGAGGCTGAACGCGACCGAGTCGCCCACGATCAGGATCTTCAGGGGTGAGGTCGCGGTCGACTCGCCGTATCTGTCATACAACGCGTCGGGCCACTGCTCGGGGTTGGCTCCCAGCACCATGTTGGCGGGGTTCTCCGCTGTGAAGCGACGGAACTGCAGTGCGGAGTCGACCCCTCTGCGCGCCTCGGGGGGCATCGCGAGCGCAATGGGGGTCGCTGCGATGATCGCGCTCCAGGAGTCGTAGGTGTTCCGGGTGCCCGTGAACTGGCCGACGACATCCAACTCGTTGGTGATCGGTGGGTCGAACGCCTTGATGTCGGTGATCGCGATCACGACGAGGTCGGTTCCGGGTGGCGGGGGCGGTGGATCCACGTCCGTGCACGATGCCTGCTCCACGCATTCGGGATGGCTCTGGGTGGTTACGTCGAACCGGTCGTCACCGGCCAGATCGGGCCCGACGACACTCGCTGCCACGTCACCCCACACGAACACCTGGAGTGGCTCCGGCGGTGTTGTCGTGGGCGGCGGGGCCGGAGGTTCGGAGCGACTCGCGTCGGGTTCGCTGTTGACGGCCCACTCCGGGCGATCGGGTTCCGGTATGGCCCAGGCGATGAGCGCGAGCGCGAGGCTCACCGCGATCACACCGCTGACGAAGACAGGATCGGCCAATCGGTTCCCGCCGCTGCTGTCGGCACGGAACGACCGCTCAACGAAGTGGTGTGACAGCTCTGCCGCGACCAGGGTTCCCACCAGCGCGGCCAGGATGCCGATGGTGCCGAGCTCTGCGAGCAGCACCAGCAGCGGGAGATGCCAGAGGTAGATGCCGTAGCTGCGTCTGCCGGCCCACTGGAACGCAGCGTTGCCCGATATCCGCCCGGCGGTGGTCGCCCGCCCCGATGCGACCACCAGCAGGGCGCCCGCCATCGCGGAGACCGCCCAGCCTCCCGACGCGAACCAGTCGAGCGTCGGGTACCAGCGCAGCACGGCGGCTGCGACGATGCCGAGGAACAACGCCCACGCCGCCAGGGAGACCACTCTCGGAGCCATCCCCGTGGTCCCGTCCCGCCGGGTGAGGTCCCATCGCCCCCAGAGTGCCGCTGCGACCGCGACGCCCATCGCGGCCGCGACGGCGCGGGTGTCGGTGCCCATGTACATGCGGTTGGCCGTGGCACCCACCGAGCTCAGGTGACGCGCGGCGAGCACCGAGGCGATCGCCACGAGCCCCGACACCACCAGCAGTCCGATCCTGGTGCGGCGGAGGTTGCGACCGGTTGCCCGCCAGAGGGCCCAGACCACGGCGAAGGTCGCGAGGTAGAAGTGCTCCTCCACCGAGAGGCTCCAGGTGTGCTCGAGGGGGTTCCGCTGCGCGAAGGCTGCGAAGTAGTCCCCGGAGAACTGCGCGACGTTGGCATGCAGCATCACCGCGCCGATGGCGGTGCGGGCGGTCTCGGGACTCTTGTACACACCGAACGCCAGCAGTGCGAGGACGGTCGCGACCATCGCTGCCAGGCCGGCGGCGAGGCGCCGGGCGCGCCTGGTGAAGAAGCGCCTTCCCTGGGGCCCGCCACGACGTGCGAGGGAGTCGAGCAGCACCGTGGTGACCAGGAAGGTCGACAGCACGAAGAACACGTCAAGGCTGCCGGGCGCGAGCGAGAACCAGTCGGGATCCGCGTGGTAGGCCACGATCGACATCACCGCGACACCCCGCAACGCGTCCAAACCCGGTCGGTGCCCGAGGCGCGGTGCTCCCTGCGGGCGTGCGCGCTCCTGTTCTGCACGGGCCCTGCTGCGGGGGCGTGTAACGCGGACGGTGGTGTCGGTCATCGTTGTCTGGCACCGGGTCACGCCCGGGTTCTCCTGGAGCCGCGCGCCGGTTCGCCCGGGTACAGCCCGAGCGCCGTTGCCGGTCGTCGACCCTCAACGATATTGCCCCGGGTCGGGATCGACGGGTCAGAGCGTCGGCCACGACTGGCCGATGGA
>CAYVYG010000161.1:0-7595 GCA_964454385.1 uncultured Microthrixaceae bacterium | reverse complement strand
TCCACGGCACGTCGGTGGAGCTCGCCCTCCACGATCTCTGGATCAAGGACATCGCCATCACCACGGGTCTGGTGAGCGCGACGACCACCCCGATGCTCCTGAAGCTCGTCGAGCAGCAAAAACTCGACGCCGAGAGGTTCGCCACCCACCGCTTCGGCTTCGATGAGATGCTGGAGGCGTACGACACCTTTGAGCGGGCAGCCGAGACGAAGGCCCTCAAGGTGATCATCAGCCGCTGAACGCCGTTTTCCCCCATCGAGATCTGTGCCTGGTCGGCCACGCCACGAGCCCAACGTGGCGAAGTCGGTGGCCTGCGAGGGCCGGGTCACCGTGTGCTTTCGAGGCGATCCGGACTGCGATGAGGGTCGCCATCCTGCTCGTTCCGCATGTGTTGCACCATCACGGCCACGCATACACCGGCGGCCACGAGGCCGAGGGCCAGGGCGCTGGCCCAGCCGAACGTGACGCCGATCACCGAGGTCATCACCACTATGAATCCCATGGGCACGATGCAGCACAGTGCCATCGCTACGATCATCTTCCGATGCACATTCATCACCAACTTCTGTGTGGGGTACACCAGGTGCATCGGCGCGTTGTGTGACCCACTGAAGTGAGTTACGACAGGATGTAGTTGGCGGCGGGTGCCGTGCATGAAGTCGGACCGAGGAACACTTGTGTTACCAAAGGTGACAGACTGTAGTAGCTAAGGACGTCGGTCATCGAGCCCGACCACAGGCAGACAGGAGCAGGTGAGATGACATTGTTCCCATTGGGATCCCCACGGTCCGGAGATGGTTGGCACGGACACATGGGCGGCTGGGACGGCGGTTGGATGTGGTTGTGGGTAAGCCTCATGATGCTCACGTGGGTGGTGATCATCGCTGGGGTGGCGTGGGCTGTCGTTCGCAGCCGGGACAAGTCCTCCACGGCGGGCAAGGGTCGTGCACGCGAGATCCTCGACGAGCGGTACGCACGCGGGGAAATCGACGCACAGGAGTACCACGAGCGTCTGGAGAACCTGCGTTGACACAGCGTCGCTTGACTCCTACACCATCGATCACTCCACATTGTCGTACAGGTGTGCGGGCATGACGGAGCGACGCCGGATGGGGTCCCTCGAGACAAGCGTGTTGGAAAGGCTCTGGCGATCCGACGATCCCCTCACCCCGGCACAGGTTCAGGCGGACCTCGACGGCGATCTCGCCTACACCACCGTGATGACCATCCTTACTCGGTTGTGGAAGAAGGGGCTCGTGACCCGGTCTCGTTCGGGCCGGGCCTATGCCTACACTCCGAAGATCCCGCAGGCGGAGTTCCTGGCGGAGCGCATGCGGGGTGAACTGCGTCGCACCCGCAACCGCTCAGCGGTGTTGAGCCAGTTCGTGGACAAGCTCTCCAAGAACGACACCGAAGCCCTACGGGACCTGTTGGCGGAGCTCGACGACTGATGGTGCTGCGTCTGGTGCTTCCGATGCTGGTGGCCGTGGTCGCCGCGTTCGGGGCAGCCTGGGTGCAGCGCCGGCTGCGTCCCGATTGGGCCACCTGGACCCTCACGGTGCTCTCTGGTGGTGCGGCACTTGCGGTGTTGTGGGCTCTCACGGTTCTCGCTGCGGGTTTCGCAGCCGAACAGCCCGGGTTGTCGGCTGTGTTCGGGTGGTGCGCGGCTCTGTTCAGCTCCCATGACCGCATTCCCGCGCCAGTGGGTATCGGGGCATGGGCCGCGCTGGTCGCTAGCGGTGTGTCGGTGACGGTTCGTATCCGCGCCCGACGCGCGGCGGTGCGGATTACCTATGACGACATCGTCGGTTCGACCGAGCCTGTGGCGTTCGCGGTGCCCGGCCGGCCGGGGCGGGTGATCGTGTCCGAGGGCATGCTCGACTCGCTCGACCGCGCTGAGCAGCGGGTGCTGTATGCACATGAGCACTCGCACCTGCGGCGCCATCACCACCGTTTCCTGCACGTGGCCGATGCTGCTGCTGCCGCGGTGCCGCTGCTCACCCCTCTGTACCGTCAGGTCCGTTTCGCCACTGAGCGATGGGCCGACGAGGACGCCGTGGAAGAGGTCGGTGACCGTCGTCTGGTGGCCCGTGCGGTGGCGCGGGCTGCTGTCGCGTCCTTCACTTCAGGCATCGAACCCGCTGCACTCGCCATCAACGGGTCAGGGGCCCGTGCGCGGGTCGAGGCGCTGATGCAACCACCGAGCGGCCCCACGGCTGCCATGTTCGCGTGGGTGTCGCTCGGGCTGACCGGGCTGGTGGTCAGCGTCGCCAGCTCCACGATCCAGTTCCACCACCTGGTGGCGTTCCTGTCCCACGTATGCGGACTCGACTGACAACTGGTTGTTGCCTGGGCGGTCTGGTTGCGTAGGGCGGTTCGTGGGGGGCAGCAGTTGGTGCGATCTCAACCGTGGCTCAACCTCGGTTCGGCTATGTAACGGTGATGTTGCCAACCATGCCGGCGTCGTAGTGGCCCTGGGTGTGACAGCCGTAGAGCACCTCGCCTGGCTCTGTGAACTCCCAGGTGAGATCGACGGTCTCTCCGGCAGGAACGGAGATGGCATTGGGATCGTCGTCCATCTCCATATCTCCCATCTCCGCCATCTCTTCTTCGTGTTCCTGTTGTACATCGCCTGGTCCGAGGGTGAACTCGTGGGGGAGCTTGCCGGAGTTGGTCACACTGAAGGTGACGACCTCGCCCACTTCCACTTCCACGGCGTCGGGGTCGAAGCTGAAGTCGTCGTTCGCGGTGATCTCGATCGTCCGGTCCACATCGGCAGGTTCAGCAGGTTGACCGAAGTCGAACGACTCCGAAGCTGAACCCTCATCGCCGGACGAACTCTCGTCGGATGAGCAGCCTGCAACAGCCAAACTCGCCGCTGCGATCGTGAGCACCACAAGTCTGGAAACGGACATCGCTACTCCTTGGTCAACGGTGTCAACTCTTGACCAAGATCCTACTACATGGTGTCGTTGCCGCCTACCTGCAACAGATGGAGCAACAGAGGCCCTCAGCGGGCGGAGCTCGTCCGTGGCTCAGGGAAACAAGGTGGCTCCAGCGAGTGGGCCGAGCAGCGACTCGACCCCGATGCCGAGACCCACCACGAGCACGCCGCTCAGTACGGCTCCCGTAGCGGCCCAATGACCGAGCACCGGTACCACCGCTGGCGGCAACGCGGACGCCGCCGGTCCACCCTCGGGAGCGTGCTTCGTCTCCGCGAAGGACATCGGGCCAATGACGCGCAGGTAGTAGAAGAGCGACACGACGCTGTTGGCGACTGCCAGCGCGGCGAGCCAGGTGTAGCCGCCGTCGATGGTGGTCTCGAAGAGCAGGAGCTTGCCGGCGAACCCTGCCAGCGGGGGGATGCCAACGAAGGAGAGCATCGCCAAGGTGAGTATGCCCGCCAACAACGGCCGCTGGGTGAACAAACCCCGGTAGTCCTCGAGAGCGGTGCGGCCACGCAGCTCGGTCACCACAGCGAAGGCAGCGAGTTGACCCACCGCGTATGCGGCCAGGAAGACCACGAGAGCGTCGAGAGCGTCGGGGCTGCGCCCCACCACGACCACCGCCATTAGCGCGTAGCCGCTCTGTGATACCGATGACCATCCGAGCAGACGCCGCACGTCGTGCTGCCACAGGGCGGCCAGGTTGCCCACGGTCATGGTGGCTGCGGCCACGGCGGCCACGACCGGTCGCCAGCCGACGACGTCGTCGGGCAGCACGCTCAACAGACGTGCCAGGGCGACCATGCCGCCGACCTTGGGTGCGATCGTGAGGAACGCCGCCGCGGGTGCCGGGGCGCCTTGGGCGACGTCGGGCATCCACAGGTGTGATGGCACGGCACCGATCTTGAAGGCGAGACCGATGATCACGAGCACCACGACCGCCACGGCCACCACGGTCGAGGTGCCCGAGGAGAGGGTGCGTTCGATGTCCTGGTAGGTGGTGGCTCCGGCCAGACCGAACAGCAACGTGATGCCGATCAGCAGCACCGCGTTGGTGAGCGCTCCCACGAGGAAGTACTTGGCGCCCGCTTCAACCGACAGAGCGGACCTCCGGTGGTACGAAGCGAGCACGTAGCCGGTCGCGGAGCTGAGCAACACCCCCATCATCAACAGGAGCAGGTCAGCTGTGCCCGCCATGACCATGGCGCCGGCAGCGGAGAACAGCAGGATCGCGTACCACTCACCGTGGCGCGCGTCGCCCCGCAACCACTCCGGGGACAGCAGCACCACGATGGCTGTGACCGCCAGAATGATCAGCTCGGCCCAACCGGTGACGTCGTCCGCGGCCCAGGACCCGGAAAAGGTCACGAACTGATCGTTGTCGAGCATGCGCTGGGCGATGAGCAGCGCGGAGGTGGCGCAGCCTGCCAGGGCGAGCACGGCGGCCAGCCACTGGCGATGCCGGGGAGCGAACGCGGCGAACAGGATGATGATGGCGGCGGTGACCACTAGGGCTATCTCGCCGGCTAGGTCGCCGATCGGCACCGCTCAGCCCTCCTCGACAGATGGTGTCGAACCGCGTGTGCTCGTCTCCGGGTACCTCTATTCGAAGCCTTCGCGCGCTTGTGTGTCGCGGACATAAGCGATGATCGCGTCCACATCCGAGCTCGAAAGGCCGGGTACCGGCTCCATGTCGCCGAAGTTCCAGTGGTGCTGCACGGCTCCGATTTCGATGGCTGAGCGGAAGGCGTTGTCGCCGTGGTGTCCGGGCTCGTACACGATTGAGAGGTGCGATGGCCCCTTGTCGGTTCCCCGTAGGTCGGTGCCATGGCAGGAGGCGCAGTTGGCCTGGTACAGCTCTTCACCCTGGGCGATCTGCTCCGTATCCGAGCCCGGGGTGCCGCCCTCGTCGCCGTCATCACTGCCGCACGCGGCAGCCAGGAGCGACATTGCCATGACCGTCGCGGCGAAGATCGTCCACAGCCCTCGACGCGAACGCCGAGTGTGCTCGGTGTCACGGCTCATCGGATCCTCCATTGAGGCAACCCATTGGGGGCCATGATGTCGGGCGTGCAACATGAACAGGCCGCCGATGATGCCGACTCGAGGACGGCGGGTGAGCTGACTGTGGTGTTCGTCGACCTGGTCCGATTCACAGCGCTCACCGACATCCATGGCGACATCACCGCTGCTGATGCCGCGGGCACTCTCGGCGAGGTCACCCGAACTGCTCTGGGATCCAATGATCGGCTCGTGAAATCCGTGGGTGATGGTGTGCTGCTTGTGGGACCCGACCCAGCGGCCGGTCTGAGACTGGCGGGTGCGATCATCGAGGGGCTCCACGATCTGGAAATCGGTCTCGACGCGCGAGGGGGTGTGCACCACGGCCCCGTGGTGCGCCGCGACGGCGACGTGTTCGGTGCCACGGTGAACCTTGCCGCCCGACTGGCTGAGCTGCCGTCGCCGGGATGGCTGGCTGTGACCCGACAGGTCGCGCTGTCCGCAGGAGAAGTGGATCTCGCTGTCACACCTCGCGGGTGCGTCGAGCTGCGCGGGTTCCGCGAACCAGTGGAGGTCTTCGAGCTGGACCCGTGCCGCCACGACGGCGAGTGGTTGACCGATCCCGTATGCGGAATGCGGCTACGTGCAGGCGACGCCATCGCTCCCCTCCGTGAGATGGGGGAATCGATCGGGTTCTGTTCCCAGCGCTGCGCCGAGCTGTACGCCGCAGATGCGAGGAACGGCTGAGGTTGGATGATCACATGTGCTGTCGTGCTCATCGTGAGCCTCCGCGGCGCAGGTTCGTCGGGTCCGCCGATGATAGAGCACCAGCCATCATTGTTACGACAGGACGTAGTTGACGGAGTCGATCACTTCAAACCTCGCCGGGGGTCGCCCCGAAACAATCACCGGTTGCAAGCAGGCCGTGCAGCAGCAGGATCGCGGTGTTGCCGACGTGCGCGTCGGGTCCTCAGTACTCCCTTGTGGATGCAGGCCTACTCGGTCGGATTGCCTCCGAGCTCCGAATGCTACAGAGCGTCGTACAAGACGGTGCCCCGGGATAGAGTCACCCCCCGTGATCGACTCGAAGATGATTACGTTCCTGTCGCTGTTCGCACTGTTGTGCGCGGCGTCCCTGATCGCTACTTCATGTACCCGCAGACCCTCTTGTTGGGAGCAGCCGCGATCGGACGTTGGATGTGGATCCGGTGGATCTCGATACCGATGGTCGTGATTGGTGCGGGCATCTCCACCTACCACTACATCCTCGAGCGTTTTCCGGATGATGTGTCGTCTTCTTGTTCCACCGAGGTGCCTTGCACCACGGTGTGGATCTGGAAGTACCACTTCATGTCGATCCCGGCCATGGCGTGGCTCGCCTTCGTCACCATCGGGGTGCTTCTGTTGCTCGCACGTAGGAGCGATCCTGTGTCAACACCGTCTGACACTGAAGCCGACCAGCGCGTCATCGCATAGGCCGCCCGAGGTGCCGGTTGCGCTTCCAACGGCGCAGCGTCGAAAACGCCGAACTGCGTCGACAAGCCCGCCATCGCTGCGGGTGTACCGAATGACCCGGAATCAGCATGTTGCAGCAGACTCCGAGCTCAATCAACAAGGGTCCGCCCAGTGAGGCAGGCGACGAGCGATCAGGCATCAGCGAGCACCTCTCGGAGTTGATCCAATGTTGGCGACCCGGCCGGTCCGGCTGGGGTCTGGTACACCCGACAGGAAAGTCCGGCGGGGCTGTCGGGGTCGGCGAAGACATCGACACCGTCAAGGAGAATGCTGGGCGACCCACGGAACCGGACCCGTTCTGCCTCTTCGGGGGTGTCAACCAGATGACGAGAGATCCTCAGATCGGGCAACTGCTGAGCCAGCACGCTCAGGTGATCGTCAGTGGTCCTCCAGTTCGGGCAGTCCTCGAAGTAGAGCAACGTGATGTCCATGTGCTCACCGTAAACCTTGATCCACAGATCAAGGTCAAGGCCTACAGTGGAGCACATGTTCATCGGAGAACTTGCCGACGCACTCGGTGTGCCAACAGAAACGGTTCGGTTCTACGAACGACGAGGACTGCTACCGGAACCGGCCCGGGCAGCCAACGGCTACCGGATCTATGACGAATCGACCCTCGCCCGACTGCGCTTCATCCGCTCGGCCCAGGCCGCAGGGCTGACACTGGCCGAGATCGGCGGGATCGTCGAGACCCGCGACAACGGAACCGCTCCATGCACCCACGTCGCCCAGCTACTCGAGGCCAAACTCGAAGAAGTCCGGGATCGCCAACAGCAACTCGCCGCTCTGGAAACAGAGATCGGGGCGCTCATCGAACGTAGCCGCCACCTCGACCCCACAGACTGCACCGACACCGACATCTGCCACATCCTGAACGTCGGAACCTGACGACAGCCCGATCCGATGGCTGCTGCTTGCCGGCGCCAAGCATTGAGCCGTGCAGGTGCTGTGGTCGAGCAAGTGGACTGTCGAGCCGATTGTTCGGTGTTCGTGCCAGCATCGCTGCGTCTGCCAGGTCTTCTGCCACGGCAGGTTGGCAGCTGGTCTGGGTGCGCCAAGGTGCCGGTGGTAACCGCACCGCCCAGAATCCGACCGACCGACTGGGTATGCGACCACCGTCGAGCAGCGGCCGGA
>CAYVYG010000160.1:0-7599 GCA_964454385.1 uncultured Microthrixaceae bacterium | reverse complement strand
GCGCAAGCCGCTGCCCGAGGACATCGACTTCATGCACGCGAGCCGCGAGGAGATGGTCTCGTTGCGCAAGGCGCTGCAGCCCCTCACACGTCGTCTCGCGGTGCGCCTCGCCCGCAAGCGCCGCCACGGCCGCAAGGGATCACTCGACTTCCGCAGCACCGTGCGGCACTCGCTCAGCTATGGCGGTGTTCCCGCGGAGCCCAAGTTCCGCTATCCGCGCCCTTCGAAGCCCGAGATCTTCGTGATAGCCGACATCTCGGGTTCGGTGGCTGCGTTCGCCCGCTTCACGCTCCATCTCGTCCATGCCATAGCGGGGCAGTTCTCGAAGGTCCGCAGCTTCGTGTTCATAGACGGCATCGACGAGGTCACCGACTACTTCGAGGGCACCGAGGACATCCTCGAGGCGATCCATCGCGTGAACACCGAAGCCGACGTCGTCTGGGTGGACGGGCATTCGGACTACGGCCACGCCTTCGAGGTGTTCTGGCAGCGTCACAGCCGTGATGTCGGACCGAAGACGACCGTGATGATCTTGGGCGACGCTCGCAACAACTACCACGCGTCGCAGTCCTGGGTGATCAAGGAGATGCAGCACAAGGCACGCCACGTCTACTGGTTGAACCCCGAACCCAGGGCCTATTGGGACACCGGTGATTCGATCGTGGGGGAGTACGGCGTGCACTGCGACGGTGTGTTCGAGTGCCGAAACCTGCGTCAGCTCGAACGCTTCGTCGACCACCTGGTCTGAACGAGGGCAGCTCAGGGAAGGTGGGCGATCGCGTCGTCGAACACCCGGAACAGCGCGGGGCCTGACTTCTCCGAGCGGCTGAGCACGCCGAGGCGCCTGCAGCGGGCGAGGATCTCGCGCGCTTCGCGTCCCGGCCATGGCCGGGGCAACAGCTCGGGGGGTAGCAGTGGATCGCGCTCGAAACAGGAGTTGAAGCTGATCGCGATGTGCAACGCTCCCGGCAGGAAGTCGTGCTCCGAGAGCCGTTCCCCCCGGTCGCGCATCTCCTCGAGGCGCTCCGGCACATCTCGATACGTGTTGATAAAGCACTGGTAGTTGGCGGCGACCTCCGCGAGGTTCCACAGCTCCGTGGCGATCTCGCGGGGATCCGTGGTCCCCGCAGCGGCCAGATCCTCGGTGCTCCATGTGGTCGTGTGCTCAGCGATCCCGAGGCGTTCGGCGTCCGCGCGGACCTCGTCCTCCCAGGGGTGCGGTGACACGTACACCCCGGGCTGCAGCTGGGCCGCTCCCAGGTCGAGCAGATGATCGCGGAACCGGTCCCTCGCGCTCCGGTGGGCCTCGGGGATGGCGAACGCCGCCATGTGCCAGAAGCGGTCCCAACCGCGTCCGGCGGCGTCCTGCGCGTAGGCCAGGAGGTGGCGCTGGTGGTTGACCGCCAGAGCGGAGCGACCCTGTTCGGTTGCGGTGAACACCGCGTCGCGCCCCTCGCCATCCCGCTCGAAGAGCCCTTCGTTGACCAGGCGTCGCATGCATGAGCGCACCGTCTCGAGCGGTATCTCGCACTCGGTCGCGACCCGGTAGAGCTCGCTGCCGATCACCGACCCGTTCGCGTGGGTGAGCCCGAGCACCATGAGCCTGGTGGTCACACCCCCGTCGGTGATGTCGACGATCGGATCCCTCGCGGTGTCGACCGGACCGTTCGTCTCTCCGGTCGGATATCCAACGGCCGCTTCGTTCACGACCGAATGATCCCGCTCACGCGACGTGGAGTCAAAGTCGGTCGAGCCCGAAGTCAGCCGCGCGCGAAGGTCAGCCGAGCACGCGCTCGGTAGAGCACGAACTCGGTCGAACCCGGCGTCGTGGGACCGGGTGGCCTCGGTTGACTACCCTGCTGGCGGTCACCCGGTAGGGCTCTGCACGTGTGTGCACCGTCTTAGGAAATGAGGCCGAGAACATGTCGATCACCGACAAGGTCAAGTTCTACAAGCCACGGCGCACCGAGTGCGTGCTGTTCGGGCGGCCCCTGCCGCTGATCGCTGACGAGTACCCCGACCCCGGGGAGGACTACTCGTTAAAGGCCGTGTTCGATCCCGACGACCGACACCTGCGTGCGCTCGAGGGCGACGAGCGGTGCGAGCTGATGAAGCCGTTCTTCGCGAAGGGCGGCTTCGCGATGCTCGCCATCCACCTGCCCACCGATCAGGCCGTGTCGAAGATGTGGCTGCTGACCTACACCCCGTGTCCCTCGGATGCGAAGCGGGGCCTGTTGCCGATCAGGCTGGCCCGCGACGAGTGCTTCATCCTCGACATCTGGACCCATCCGGAGTTCAGGCGCCAGGCGGTGTCCTTCACCGTCGCCTACGAGATGGGACGGGTCGTCGACCACCTGTTCCCCCACATGCGCTGGGTCTACGGCTACGCCCACAAGGACAACGAGGCATCGCGCAACCTGATGACGCTGCTCTACGGGATGTGGCCCACCCAGGAGTTCACCGAGATCGAGATCGGTCGGTTCTGGGTCACTCTGGAGCCGGGATCGGACGAACCCAAGTACGGTCCGTTCTCCAAGGCAGGGCGTCACTCAGGCGCAGGTGTGGCCGTTCCGGGTCGGCCGCGCGCAGGTGAGCTGTACCGCGACTACCACCACCCGAAGGGCTTTGCGAAGGCCAAGCTCGACGCTCAGGTGGTCAGCGCGCTCACACCCGGACCGGACTGGTTCGACAACGACCACCCACTCGATGCCGAGGGCAACCCGGCGACCCCTGAGACCCTGCCGCGCGACCTCGGGAGCTGAATGGGCTGTGCCCCACGGGCGCAGGTCGCATCGGTGCTCTTGGGCCGGAGCTCAACCTACGCGCAGGCCGCAACTCGGTCTTCTCCGAACTGGCCAATCGCCCGAGCGCGGTTCATCACCTTCCGGCACCGGCTTGGCGAACGGCATGCAATCGATCGACGGGTGACCGCGCAGCGCGAGCGGCGCCGGTGCGGTCTCGAAGCGGTCGTTCAGCTCCGCCAGACCGGCATCGTCGAGATCCGTCGGCTGGAGGAGCCCTGCGGTGGTGGTTCGAAGCGCTGAAGGGGCTCCGAGGCGACCCTGAGCGCCGGAGACGTACGCGCTGTGGGACGCGCAGTCATGTCGCGCACTCCGAGTCGCCGATCTCCACCTCGTACGGCCCGGTCTCGCCGAAGTCCACATAGAAGTCGGGGTTCTCCTCTGGAACAGGGAACTCGTCGAGGTCCCGGAGGTCTACGGCGACCGCCGTCGTCCCGCCGACGCGTTCGAGCCAGGTGCCGAACGCCTCGGCGTCGTCCCGTTCGGAGTGGTAGCGCGAGACCACTCGCACTACGGCTTCGGGAGCTGCCTTGGCAGGAAGACGCAGGGCCTTCTGGGCGAACTCGGCGCGCTCGTTGCCGATGTAGCCGCCGAGCAGCATCTGATAGCCCGGGGCCGACTGCCCGTGTGCCCTGCGTTCGGCGCCGAAGAAACCGATGTCGGCCGCGTGGTGCTGCCCACAGGAGTTCGTGCAGCCGGAGATGTTGGTACGGATGCCGTCGACCTCGGCCAGCCCGGCGGCCTCGAGTGCCTCACCGATCGCCGAAGCCATCCCCCGGCTCTGGGTGACCGCCAGGTTGCAGGTGTCCGCACCGGGGCAGGCGACCACATCGCGCGCCAACTCGGCGCCGGGCTGTGCCATGCCCAGGGCGTCGAGCCGCTCGAACACCTCTGGCAGCTGGTCCTCGGAGAGGTCGCGCAGCACGAAGTTCTGCCGGTTCGTGATCCGGATGCTCGGACCGGTCGTCCGCACGAGGTCTGCCAGGCCGCGGAACTGCTCGACGGTGACGTCTCCGAGGCGGCTCCAGGCGATCGCAGAGATGGTTCCGTTGGCAACACCCCGGATGACATTGGCCTCCTCCCAGCGGGCATATGTGCCGATGCGGCGGAGTGCCACGGCCACGCCCGGTCCTATCGGGGAGACCGGTCCCTGACCCCGTCCGGCGGGCGTGTCCCCGCGCTCGATGACCTGGGATGGGATGCCACCGGGCCAGGTGGCGGATGCGAGTAGGAAGCGACGCGAGCCGAGGATGCGGTCGCGCAGCTCGTCGAAACCCAATTCGTCGACCAGCCACTTCATCCTCGCCCGCAACTTGTTGTCGCGGTTGCCTGCCTGATCGAACACCCTCACGCAGGCTTCGAGTGTCGGCAGGAGATCCTCTCGGCAGGTGAAGTCCTCCAGCGCGAGCGCAGGGTGCGGGTTGGCGCCCAGGCCACCGGCCACGTACACCCTGAAGCCGGCCTCGCTCGATCCGTCGGGCGCGGTCCGGCTGACCGCGATCACGCCGATGTCGTTGAACATGGCCTGGCCGCAGTCGGTGACGCACCCCGAGAAGTTGATCTTGAACTTGCGGGGCAGTCGTGCGGATATCGGGTTGCGTAGGAAGTGCCTGAAGGCGGCTTCGGCCCAGGGCTGGATGTCGAGCACCTCGTTGGGGCAGGCACCCGCGAGGTGGCAGCCCGTTACGTTTCTGACCGTGTCGGAGCAGGCCTCCCGGCTCGTCATGCCCACTGCTGCGAGATGCCACAGTGCCGAGGGGATCTCCTCGAGCGCCACGTAGTGGAACTGCACGTTCTGGCGCGTCGTGAGGTGTCCCCATCCCCGGCTGTATCGCTCGGCGACATCTGCCAGACGGTCGAGCTGGGCCGCATCGATGGCTCCGTAGGGGGCCTTGATGCGCAGCATCTGGTTGTGGCCGCCCTGGCGTTGGCCGTACACGCCGTTGGCGAGTCTGAAGACCTTGAACACGTCTTCGTCGATCTCGCCCGCGAGGTAGCCGGCGAGGACGCGTTCGAACTTGCGGATGTCGGCGACCAGGTCTTCATCGATCAGATCGATGTCGACCTTGCCGGAGCTGTCCATCTCGATCGTTGCCAATGGTGTCTCCGCTTCGCGGACCGCGGTCGTCGGCCGGTGAATCCCGACCGGTTCGGCCCTGTCTAGCGAAAGCCGACCAAGTTGGTCAAGATTTTCTTCTGCCGAAGTGACCGGTGAGCTCCCAAGCTCCGACGGCCGCGGTTCAACCGCCGCGGAGCAGCTCGGCGACCCTGAAGGCGAGGTCGACGCTCTGGCGGCCGTTGAGGCGCGGGTCGCACATAGTCTCGTAGCGCAGCCCGAGGTCGTCGTGGAGGATCTCCTCGGCGCCGCCGAGGCACTCGGTCACGTCGTCGCCGGTGAGCTCGACATGCACGCCGCCCGGCCAGGTTCCGACCTGGTGGTGTGCGGCGAAGAACCCGGCGATCTCCTCGATGATCGAGTCGACGTGCCGTGTCTTGTGCCCCGACGGTGAGGTGAAGGTGTTCCCGTGCATCGGGTCACATGCCCAGACCACGGGGTGACCGGATCTGTCGGTCGCCTCCAACAACGGTGGCAGCGTCTCCCGCACGGCTTCGGCGCCCATCCGGGAGATGAGCGTGAGTCGGCCGGGAACCCGGTCGGGGTCGAGCACCTCGCACAGCTCGAGTACCTCTCGTGGAGTGGCGCTGGGCCCGATCTTGCATCCGACCGGATTGGCGATCCCCCGGAAGAACTCGACATGCGCGTCGTCGATGCCGCGAGTGCGCTCACCGATCCACACCATGTGCGCCGAGCAGTCGTACCAGTCGCCGGTGAGAGAGTCCTCGCGGGTGAGGGCCTCCTCGTATCCCAGGACAAGGGCTTCATGACTGGTGAAGAAGTCGGTCTCGTGCAGTCCCGGGACGGTCTCGCTGTCGATTCCACATGCGGCCATGAAGCGCATCGCACGGTTGATCTCGTCCGCCAGGTGCTCGTAGCGCTGTCCCTGTGGGCTCGACGCGACGAACTCCTGGTTCCACTGATGGACGCGGTTCAGGTCCGCGAACCCACCCTTGGTGAAGGCCCGGAGCAGGTTGAGCGTGGAGGCAGATTGGTTGTAGGCCTGAAGGAGCCTCACCGGATCCGGTAGGCGCGCGCCCGTCGCGAAGCCGATGTCGTTGACCATGTGCCCACGGAAGCTGGGCAGCTCGAGCTCGCCCACGGACTCCGTCGCCGAGGAGCGGGGCTTCGCGAACTGTCCCGCGATGCGTCCCACCTTCACCACCGGCACCCCGGTGGAGTAGGTGAGGATGACCGCCATCTGGAGGATCACCCGCAGACGGTCCCTGATCGAGTTGGCCGAGAACGAGTCGAACGACTCGGCGCAGTCGCCGGCCTGCAACAGGAACGCCTCACCCGCAGCCACTCGCGCCAGGTCTGAGCGCAATGCCCTGGACTCGCCGGCGAAGACCAGCGGGGGCAACGCGGAGAGGTCCTTGAGCACCGCGTCGAGGGCGGCGTCATCGGGCCAGTCGGGTTGTTGCAGGGCCCTGCGGGAACGCCAGGAATCCGGGGTCCACGTAGGGGAATCAGTGGTTGCCATCACCACCAAGGCTACAGGCGAGCTGTTCTCGGGCGGAAAGCAGTTGTGTGGCACCGTGCTGCGGCGGGCGCCTGGGCCTGGATGCTCGGTGCGGGACGCTGGGAGCATGGGTCAGTACTTGAACGCTGCGATCGGACATGCGGTCTGAGACATGAACATGCAACCGATCTCAACCCGGCGAGAGGGCTTCAGCGCATGCCTGTGTCCGCGACTGAAGCACCGGTACCAAGTCACCCAGTGTCATATCAACACCAGCTGACTGACGAACCATGGTTCAGTCACCCACAGCGGTTCGGTCACCCACAGCGGTTCGGTCACCCACAGCGGTTCGGTCACCCACAGCGGTTCTCAGTACTGGCCTGCCGGGCTGAGGGCCCGGTCACGCACCGAGTTGACCGCGCGCTTGACCAGGCGCCGGGCTGCCTCCGCGGTAACGCCCAACTCCTCGCCCACCTCCCGATAGCTGCGGCGGCGCCCGTCGGCGAGTCCGAAGCGTTGTTCGACGGCACTGCGCGCCCGCGGGTCGAGCACGTCCAACAGCCCGTGGAGCCAACGCTCGGCCTCGGCATCGAGCACCTCGTTCTCGGGCCCGGGCTTGGTGTCGGCGATCAGGTCGACCAGCTCGTTGGAGTCGTCGTCGCCGACCGTGCGATCGAGCGAGGTCGG
Organism: uncultured Microthrixaceae bacterium; assembly: GCA_964454385.1. GTDB lineage: Bacteria > Actinomycetota > Acidimicrobiia > Acidimicrobiales > Microtrichaceae > JAMLGJ01. The sequence goes on along the minus strand of CAYVYG010000160.1, from coordinate 533 downwards.
CGTCGTCAGGCGGTGCAGGCGTGCGTGTTCGGGATCGAGGTCGTCGCCTTCACCCGAGACGCGGCGCAGCGCCGAACGCAGGCTGGCGGACCGGTCGCCCGGTAGCCGCACCAGCGAGGCCTTCTGGTCGAGCGCCCTGCCGATCGACTGGCGGATCCAGAACGTGGCATAGGTGGAGAACTTGAACCCCTTGCGCCAGTCGAACTTGTCCACCGCGTGCTCGAGTCCGAGGTTGCCCTCCTGGACCAGGTCCAGCAGCTCCATGCCGGGGGGCAACGGGTAGCGACGGGCCACGCTTACCACCAGGCGCAGGTTCGCCCTGATGAAGCGATCCTTGGCGGCGGCTCCAGCGGCGATCGAGCGGTCGAGGGAACGCCCTCGCTCGCCGGCATCCTTGCGCCGCCGGGCATCGGCACCGGCTTCGATCGCCTGAGCCAACGTGCGCTCGTCATCCGCGTCGAGAAGCGGGACCGCCCCGATCTCGTTGAGGTACATGCCCACCGAATCGCTCATGTCACTGCCTTCCACATCAA
>CAYVYG010000159.1:5735-7634 GCA_964454385.1 uncultured Microthrixaceae bacterium | reverse complement strand
GTTCGAGCGATCTGATCTCCTCGCGAGCTGCGCTGTCGTCGGCCGTGTCGGCGAGTGCGTCGATCGCACGTAGCACGTTGCCGGTGAAGTCGTCCGCAGAAGCCAGCTCATCGAGGTCGAGCGCGCCGGTGGTCCCATCGATGAGCGTGTCCCACCAGAGCATCGGCGAGCGCGCGTGGGACTCCTCACGCAGCGACTCCAACAGCTCGCGGCGGGACCGTTCGTGGGCCAGCAGCTCGTTGACCGGGCCGCTCCCGGTGAGCGTGGCGCGCACCACCAGTGCCCGTGTCGGGTTCTGCGAACGCAGCATCGTGGCGATGCGAGACAGCTCTTCGATCAGGCCCCCGAGGTCGCCGATGTCTTCGACCGCCGCTTCGATCGAGGTGAACCGCAGCGTGTCGAGCGCTACGAAGGACGGTTCGCGCACCGAAGCGTCGTCGGCCACCTCGACGACCAGTGCGCCCTTCGGTCCCTGTTCCGACGGCTTGGCGTGGCGTCCCTGGGTGTTGCCGGGGTAGACGACCCACGGGTCGGGTCCGGCGAGCACATCACGGGCATGGATGTGGCCCAGCGCCCAGTAGTCGAGACCGACCGAGCGGAGGTCGCCGAGCGAGCAAGGAGCGTACGGTGCGTGGTCGGTGTTGCCGGCGACGTTGGTGTGCAGGACCCCGATCTGGACCGCCGCATCCGGGTGCCGCCCGAAGCGCAGGGCCAGGTTGTCGTGGGTGTCGCGTTCCGCATAGCTGATCCCCTGCACCGCGACCATCGTGTCGTCGATCTCCAACCTCACCGTCTCTGGATCGCCCGGACCGAACACGGTCACCGTGTCGGGCCACTGCGACACCGTCGACCATCCCTGTTCGAGTGGGTCGTGGTTGCCGTGCACGACGAATGCGGCGATGCCAGCCTCGGCGAGGCGCAGCAGACCCCGGCGGAAAGCGAGCTCCGCCCGGGTGCCCCGATCGGCGCCGTCGTAGATGTCCCCTGCGAACACGCAGAACGCCACTTCCCGCGAGATCGCCTCGTCGATCAGGTTCTCGAACGCCCGAAGCGAAGCGTCCCGGAGGACCTCGGCCAGCTCGTCGGGGAAGCCGTGCAGGCCGGATACCTGCGTATCGAGGTGCAGGTCGGCCGCGTGGAGGAACTCGAACATGTCATGAAGCGTAGGGAGGCCCTGTGACATCTAACCGTGACCGACGGGTCTGTGCACTCCGGCGAACTGTCCGGTCTCGCACCCGCCCAGCGAGTGCCACAGCGGACAGTCCGGTGGTGGGGCCGTCACTCCGGCGAACTGTCCGGTCTCGCACCCGCGTGGTGAGTGCCACAGCGGACAGTTCGCCGGGGTGGGAAGAACGTGAGCAGACCGATCGGCCGGGCCGGGGGCTCAGTCCCGGCGGGTGGGCACGTGGAAGGTCACGACCGTGATGCCGACCGCCGCGGCCACACCTATGCTCCACTTCACCACGACGGGGTCGACCCGCAGCACCGCTAGCGTCGAGAAGACGGTGATGAGGAACACCGTGATGGCCTTGGACACCACGGGCATGCCCCGTCCTTCGCGGTAGTCGTCGACCAGGGTCCCCACCACAGGAATCGACAGCAGCCAGCGCTCGAAGCGGCTGCTCGAGCGCGAGAAGCAGGCGGCGGCGCCGACGAAGAACATCGTCGCCGGAAGACCGGGTAGCAGTAGGCCGAGGCCTCCCAGCGCGGTCAGGGCGAACCCGAGGCTGATCCACGCCACGCGCAGCACCGGTCCGCGGTCACGAGGCGATCGTGTGGCCTCTGCTATCCGCGGGGCGTACGGCCGGGTCGCACCGGGCGGTGTGGTTGGCCCTGGGTTCACCGCACCGAGGCTAGTGGCTGGGTTAGGCCGACCTAATAGCGCGACACTCGGCCACA
>CAYVYG010000159.1:0-5635 GCA_964454385.1 uncultured Microthrixaceae bacterium | reverse complement strand
CGGTCACACGGTCACACGGTCACACGGTCACACGGTCACACGGTCACACGGTCACACGGTCACTCGGTCACACGGTCACTCGGCCACACGGTCACACGGTCACACGGTCACTCGGCCACGTCGACGAACGCGAGACCGTCGACCGACGCATCTGCTACCAACCGTGCGGCGGCGGACTCGTCGCCCCGCAGGGTGAGGTCCCAGAAGTCCACGGTGGTGGCCATGACCAGGTCGTCCTGGGGTGACGGGCCGTTCTCGAACGGAGGTGAGTGCAGTCCGCCCGGAAGGGTCACGTTCCACTTCGGTCCGGCCAGCCGGGAGATCACCTCCTGTTGGAGCTCGTAGGGGATGGAGGTGTCCTCGGTGCCGGCGAACGCGAGAACCGGGATCCGGCGCGAGTAGTCATACGCGTGGCCCTCGAAGGGCAACTCGAGAGCCGACATCAGGATCGCGGCGACGTACCGGTCCTCACGGCAACACGAGTTGAACAACAGCGGATAGGTCGTCGCGCCACCCAGGGACAGCCCCGAGATGCCGATGTGGTCCTTCGCGATCAGCCCCGCCAGCGGACCACCGGGCTCGCCCATCTCCAGCACCCGGTCGGCCACATAGGTGACATCCGCTGGCTGGTTCACGTAGTCCGCCAGGTCGCGCAGGTCCTCTGGGGCCTCACCGTTGGTGCGCGGGAAGTCGGGAGCGACCACCATGTAGCCCGCCTCTGCCCAGTGCCCCAGGAGCTGGGAGAACTTGGCGGCCGTGCCGTCCATACCGTGGGCGTGCACGACGAGGGGGAACGGTCCGTCGCCGCCGGGGACGTAGATGTCGGTGCGCAGGGTCCGTGTCGGTACGGCCGCCGAGGTGGGCCTCGAGTCGTCGACGAAGTTCTCTTCGAGCACCTCGAAGGTACCGTCGCCACTGCCGAACGTGGGGGTGGGCTCTGGCGAGCCTCGCGCTCCGCCCGACTCGTCGCCCGGCCGCTCGTCCGTTCGGTGTCCGCCCGGATCCTCGTCGGTTCCCACAAGCCCTCCACCGTTGCTCAGCGCCTGGCCGTTCTCGCCGGCGTATCCCGCCTCGCTGCCCTCACTCGTGTCGCCGGTGCCAGCTCCCTGCGAACAGCCCGCGGCGATGGTGACGAGAACAACCGACAGGGCGCACGCTGCCCCCGATGCAGCGCGCGCGGCCCCCGATGCAGTCCATGCGGCCGCCCGCGCTGTCCACGCCAGTCGTCCCATGGTGCACATGCGTACCACGGATCGTCCCGGGTTGCGCCCTCGGACCCGGGCGACCACGACCCCGCCGGGGCCCGGGAACAACGGGCCATGTCCACGGGTTGGACCCCGCCGTGACCGAACGACCTGCGAGCGACGACCCGGCCGGACCGGTGATCGACTTCTACTGGCGACCGGGGTGCCCGTTCTGCATGATGCTGCGCCGGGCTGTGAACAAGCGCGGCTTCGACGTCGAGTACCACAACATCTGGGAGGACCCCGATGCCGCGTCGACCGTGAGGGCCGCTGCGGGAGGCAACGAGACGGTGCCGACGATCGGGATCGCGGGGCACATGCTCGTGAACCCGACGGTGCGCCTGGTCGAGCAGCTCGTCGAGAAGGTCAAAAGCGAGCAGCTGCGTCCGCGCTGACTCGACCGGCATACTTGGAGCCCAGAGCGTGCTGAGCGCTGCCTGCGCTCCAAGAATCGTGCTCGAGTTATCCACACGCAGACGTGCACGCGCGTCAACGTTGCCCTTGGCGCTGGTGGGGCATCACATCAGGCCCTCGCGCAGGTGGGCGATGACCTCCGAGCGGGTTCGGCTGCGGCGCATCGGCGGCAGCTCGTCGAGGATCTGGCGCCGGTAGCCCTTCTCGGCCAATCGTGGGTCGAGCACCGCGACGACGCCGCGGTCAGAGGCTCGCCGGATCAGCCTGCCGGCCCCTTGTGCGAGCAGCGATGCCGCACGGGGGACCTGCACGGCCAGGAAGGCTCGGTAGCCGGCATCACGATCACTGCTGGCCGATTCTGCATCGGCGGAGCCCGTAGCGCTCTGGCGGGCGAACCTGCGGCGCACAGCATCGGAGCGGGCCTGCCAGAGCGGGTCGTCTGGACGCGGGAACGGGATCTTGTCGATGATCACGCAACTCAGCCTGGATTCACCGATTTGGTAGGTGCGCGTCCACCAAAAAGGCCTCCTGAGCTGGGAGTCTGTTGATGTCCAACGTCAACGGAACCCGAACCACAGGAGGCACTTTCTGTGAGTGCATCATCGCGCAAATTGGACCGTCTCGCAGCGACCTTCGATCACCAGGGGCTGATCGCAGACGCAGGGTTGATACTGCCTGTGACGTTGATGGTCCGCCTCGGGCTCGAAGCGCTGATTGACCGCTGGGTGCACACCGGATCCGCACGCCCGGGACGCAAGGTCCTGACACTGGTCACAGCGATGATCGCCGGGGCCACTCACATTGATCATGTGAACCGCCTGCGTGCCGGGGCTACCCAGGCGGTGTTGCCGTTCAAGGTGATGGCACCCTCGACGATCGGAACGTTCCTGCGCACGTTCACTTTCGGGCACATCCGCCAACTCGACGCGGTGCTGGCACGCACCTTGGCCCGGGCGTGGGGCACTGGTGCGGGACCCGGCGGGGAGCGGTTGGTGGTGGATCTCGATTCGACGATCTGTGAGGTGCACGGCAAAGCCAAAGCCGCTGCCAGCTACGGCTACACGAAAGTGTTGGGATATCACCCGCTGTTGGCGACGCGGGCGGGCACCGGGGAAGTGCTGTTCGCCCGGATGCGCCGTGGTTCTGCGAACACCGCCCGAGGTGTTGTTCGTTTCGTTGACGAGCTCGTCGCTGTGCTCGGCCGGGCAGGCGCGACCGGGGCGATGACGGTTCGCGCTGATTCGGGGTTCTGGTCCTGGAAACTCGTTGACCGCCTCAACGCGCACGGGATCGGCTGGTCGATCACCGTGCGGTTGCACAAGACCATGAAACAAGCCATCGCCGCCATCGACGAGAACGCATGGGTCGACATCGATTACACCCTCGGAGGTCAAGCCCAAGTCGCGGAAACCACCTACACCACAGGCCGCGGCCGCAAGACGCGTTCGGTTCGTCTGGTTGTGCGACGCACCCGGCTCACCGACGAAGCCCAACGCCGTCTGTGGCCCGAGTGGCGACACCACGCGTTCATCACCTCCGACACCGAGCGCGAGGCGATCGACGCAGACCGGTTCCACCGCGAACACGCAGTCGTCGAGTTGGCGATCCGTGATCTGAAAGAAGGCGCCGGACTTGAACACATCCCCTCAGGGCACTACTCAGCCAACGCTGCATGGCTCGCCTGTGCGGTGCTCGCTCACAACCTCGGCATCTGGGTTGACCTACTCGCAGACCACCCACCAATGACCCACCGCACCAGACGCACCCGGCTCATCTCCCTGGCTGCGGTGATCGTGAACCGATCCGGCAGGGCACTCATGCGTCTGCCAGCCCGCTGGCCGTGGGCCCGCCAGTTCAACAACGCACTGAAAGCCCTACGAGCACTACCAGCACCCTCCGGCTGAACCATCACCTGGCGGTCGGCGCACCGCAGAACCCCACCCAGCGCTGACAACCCACCAGCCACGATCCCAGCTTCAACGCGCCCCCACACCCATCTCGAGTACCGAACCGCCGCTCAAGCGTGTTCGACAGCAGCCGCCTCGCGCTCACAGCACCGAGACGGTGGATTGAGGATTAGAGGGAACGGGCGGTGTCACCATCACGCCGGCTCCCCGTCACCCTGTGCGGCAGCGCCCGACAAGCCAACGCATCCGTCCTGTGGCGCCCGGGTAGTGTCTGCGCCCATGGCGAGGTCCGACAAGGCGATCGAGATCGGCGCGTGGATGCTCGAGAGTGGACACCGCCTGGCGCTGAAGCTCACCAGGGGGCGTTGGCCCACCAGGATGCTTGGCATGGAACCCGTGGAGCTCCACACCACCGGTCGCCGTTCAGGCGAGCGCCGCTCGACGATGCTGACCACCCCCCTCGTCGACGGTGACACCGTCGTGCTGGTGGCCTCCAAGGGCGGTCACAGCGATCACCCGGACTGGTACAAGAACCTCGTGGCCGATCCGAACATCGAGATCACCCGCGGCGGGGTCACCACCGCCATGGTGGCGAGGACAGCATCGGAGGCAGAGAGGGCCGAGCTGTGGCCAGAGATCACCTCCAGGTACAAGGGCTACGAGGGCTACCAGCGCAACACCGACCGGGAGATCCCGGTGGTGATCTGCGAACCCGCCACTTGATGATGTGATGTCGAGCCGATTGCTGGCGATGGGTCGTCTCGCTGCAGCTCCGCTCCGCGGCAGCGGACTCCTGCCGGGTGCACCACTTCGGTCGCGAGCCCGCTGGAGCATCGAGCGAGCCGCTCGTTGGGGTGGGGGCACAAGGTGGCTGGTCGGATGCAACTTCGTGCCTTCGACCGCCAGCAACCAGCTCGAGCTCTGGCAGCCGGCGACGTTCGATCCCGTGACCATCGAGCGGGAGCTCGGCTGGGCTGCCACGACGCTGGGGATGAACGCGATCCGGTTGTTCCTCCACGACATCGCCTGGGAGGTCGAGCGCGAGCGGTTCCTCGACCGGGTCGACCAGGTGCTGTCGATCGCGGAGGCGCACGGCATCGCGGTGATGCCTGTGCTCTTCGACGGCATCTGGGACCCGGATCCGCGGCCTGGTGTCCAACGTGCTCCGAGACCGGGCGTGCACAACTCCACCTGGGTGCAGGGTCCCGGCGCATCGATCCTCGCGGATCCCTCACGCTGGGGAGATCTGCGTGGGTATGTGTCGGCGGCGCTGGGGCGTTTCGGTGCTGATCACCGGATCGTCGCCTGGGACCTGTTCAACGAACCAGACAGCCCCAACCCGGCGTGGGCCCATCGGGATCCGAAACGCAAGGCTGTTCGGGTAGCGGCGTTGCTCGAGCGCGTCTTCGACTGGGCCGAGGCCGTCGATCCGCACCAGCCGCTCACGACGGGCGTGTACGAGGCTCCGGCGAGCGCGCATCCCGAACGGGTGAGCCGGGTCGCCCGCATCGCTCTCGAACGCTCGGATGTGATCTCGTTCCACAGCTACAGCTCCGCTCGGGGCCTCACACAGGCCATCGACCGTCTCGAAGGTCTCGGCCGGCCGCTGTTGTGCACCGAGTTCATGGCTCGTCCCACATCACCGGTGGAGCTGGCCGTGACGCTGCGTGACCGTGGGGTCCATGCCTGGTGCTGGGGGTTGGTGGATGGGCGCTCCCAGACGAAGTACCCGTGGACCTCCTGGCTGCACCCGGGGAAGGATCAGGAACCGAAGCCGTGGTTTCACGACCTGTTGCGCCCCGACGGCACCCCGTATGACCCCGCCGAGGCCGAGTTGCTGCGGTCGCTGTCGCCTCGCTGACGGAGTGCGGTTCGTCGGGTCGCCCCGCTGACGCGGCTGGTCGCTGCGTGGCGCCGGTTGACTCAAGCGCGGTTCGTCAGTCGCTCGGGGTCGATGTGACTGCTGGCGACTCGGGAACGGTGCTTGAGTCGCTCAGGGCGGATCGGTGTGTCGGGTGCGGTTCGTCGGGTCGCCCCGCTGACGCGGCTGGTCGCTGCGTGGCGCCGGTT
>CAYVYG010000158.1:0-7646 GCA_964454385.1 uncultured Microthrixaceae bacterium | reverse complement strand
CCCGAAGGTCAAGAAGGTCAACGCGATGACCAAGGGGCTGATCTCGCGGTTGCCCTCGGAGTACGTCGGCACCAACGTGTTCATCGGGGCATCCACGATGAGCCGTGAGGAGATCCGGCGCCGGCACCGCAACGGCATAGACGCGCTGATGTGGGGAACCGACTACCCGCACCCCGAGGGGTCATGGCCCCACACCCGCGAGCGCCTGGAGACCGACTTCCGCGGCGTGTCGGTCGAGGACACCCGGATGCTGTTGGGCCTGAACGCGATCCGTTGCTATGACCTCGACGCGGCCGCGCTCGGCGAGATCGCGGCCGACATCGGCCCCACACCGACCGAGCTCAACCAGGACCTCGAACTGCGCACCCCACCCGACGCGATCCGCGAGGCCCGCTGGTGGTTCGACGACTACGGCATGGCACAGCCCCGATGATCGACGCGTTCCGATCCGGGTTCTGTGTTGCGTACGTCGCGCTGCGTGCTACGTACGCGACACAGAACGGCTGTGAGGAGGTCATCTGAGATGAGTTCCACCGACCAGGGCGCGCAGCCGGAACCGATCGATCCGAACGGGGCCGTGGCAGTGGTGACGGGCGGCGCCAGCGGCATGGGGCGCTCGATCGCCGCGGCACTGTTGCGGCGCGGCGCGACAGTGGTGATCGCGGACGTGGAGGAACCCGCTCTGCACACGACGGTGGCGGAGCTGTCACGATCGATCACATCGTCATCCGGCGGTGCGAGGGTCGAAGGGCTGCCGACCGACGTCTCCGACGAGGGGTCCACCCGTGCTCTTGCGGAACAGGTCTGGGCCGCTCATGGACGGGTGGACCTGTTGTTCCTCAACGCAGGGGTGACCTCCGGAGGTGGCGGTCTGCCCTGGCAGCAGGAACCGAACGACTGGCTTTGGTGCTTCGGGGTGAACGTCTTCGGCGTGGGGATCGGCGTCAGCGAGTTCCTTCCCCGGATGCTCGAAGTCGACCGGCCGGCCCAGGTGGTGGTCACGTCCTCGGGCGACGGCGGATTCGCTCCGGTGCCCAGCGCATCGGTCTACGCCGCATCGAAGGCTGCGGTGAGCTGCTTCACCGAGGCGCTGCAGCTCAACCTGGCGAAGGTCTCCGACACGGTACGGGCGTCGATCCTGTATCCCTCCGGGGGACTCATGGACACAGGGCTGTACACCGCGAGTCGGAACCGTCCCGCACACCTCCAACGCACCGGACCCGGAACCGGGCGGGCGAGCATGACCTTCGAGGAGCTGAAGGCGAGGGTCGCCTCTGCGACCGGCCACGAGCCGCGCGTCGCCGACATGGCAGCCCTGGGTGAGTTCGCGGTCGAGGGGGCGCTGCAGCGTCGGTTCATCATCGCGCACGACCTCCACGACACCGCGAAGCTGTTGCACAGACGCGCCGACGCGATAGCCCGGGCCGAGCTCCCGCCCTCGCACCGCATCGGCGTTTGATCCCCCCCCGGCGAACTGTCCGCTCTGGGACCACACCGGCGAGTGTGAGCCCGGACAGTTCGCTGGGGTCGCTTTGCGAGGGTGTCCGCTCAAGTCAACCACCGCGGCGAGCCGATGAGACCCCATGACCCGCTCGCGCTCCACCGCACTGTTCACCGCGCTCGCACTTGCTCTCGCCGTCACCCTTGGCGCATGTACCTCACCTGCCCCCGGCTCGGGCTCCACCACCACCTCCACGCCGCCAACCACCCAGGCTCCCGCCCCGGCTTGGCAGGACGAGATGGTCGTCTCCATCAACGCGCAGCGCGCCGCGGCCGGCAAGGCCCCGGTCTCGCGTTGCGCGTCGCTCGACCGTGCTGCGCAAGCCCACTCCGCTGACCAGGCGACGCACGACAAGATGAGCCACACCGGCTCGGACGGATCGAATGCCGGACAACGCATGGTGGCTGCCGGCTACCTGAACGGAACGGCCTGGGGTGAGAACGTGGCGTTCGGCTACCGCACCGTCGACTCGGTCATGACCGGGTGGATGAGCTCCACCGGTCACCGCGCGAACATCCTGAACGGCTCCTACGAGCACGTGGGTGTCGGCAAGGTCGTTTCCGCAACCGGGCGACCGTACTGGACCCAGAACTTCGGCCGCGGCGGCACCTGCTGAGCCTCACGACAGACCCCCAGGACCACCCAACTGCGCGCAGTTCGCCAGTCGGTTCGATGGCCCACTGGGTTCAGCCGGGTGGAGCGGGGACGGCTTCGGCCGCGAGCTCACGACCGAGGTCGATCATGTCCGATGCACGGTGCATGTCCAGAGTGCGGGCAACGCCTTTGGGAACCGAGATGGTGACATCCGGCGGGTAGGCCGCCAGTCGGTGGCGGGTCAGCGCACCCTGCATCGCTTCGAGCGACATCTGCATGATCTCCACCGAACCGGGTGACTCGCTGCGGGTGGGCTTGTCGTTCTCGAGTCGGGAGCGCACCGATTGCTCCAGGTCGTCGGGGATCCGCCTTCGCACCGCAGCGAGGAGGTCGCTGTCGAACCATCGCGCAGCGGTGCTCCTGAGACCCTCGCTGATCTCCTCGGCCGCTCCGGCATCCTCCTGGGCGACGGCTTGGACGGACGCCGGAGCGGACGCGATGGATCCGGTCGGAGCGGGGGCCGACGAGACCGACTCGGGTCGGTTGGTCGTCGGTTCCCGCCCGTTGAGGTTCACCGCCACCACCAGGTCGGCGCGCGCGGCGGTCACCGGAGCCACCGGAACGGGGTCGAGCAGGCCGCCGTCGACGAGCACGCGGCCGTTGTGGAACACCGGTTGCACGAAGCTCGGTATCGCGGTGGACGCCCTGATCGCGAGCTCGAGTGGACCCCGCTGGAACCAAACCTCGCGATGGGTCAGCAGGTCGACCGCCACCGCTGTGTACTCGAGTGGCAGGTCCTGGATCTCGACGTCGCCGACCATGTCGCCGACGATCTTGAAGATCCGCTCCCCGCGGATCGCGCCCTTGGCCGACAGCGACACGTCCATCAGCCGCAGCACCTCGAACTGGCCGAGGCCGACCGCCCAGTCGGTGAACTCGTCGAGCTTGGCCGTCGCGAGCATCCCACCCACCACCGCACCCATCGAGGAGCCCGATACGGCCACGATCTCGTAGCCCATCTCCTGGAGCACCTGGACCACCCCGATGTGCGCGTAACCGCGCGCTCCCCCGCTGCCGAGCACCAGCGCCACGCTGCGCCTGGCCGGCACGTCCTCGCTGTCGAGCACCGCATCGGGCTCGGTTCGGCTCACCACACCGACGTTAGACCCATCGCGCCCGCACGCATCACCGTCGGACCCAGCACGGCCGCACCCATCACGGCCGCGCTCATCACCACTGGCCCCGTCGCTCAGCTCAAGCGTTGCGGCGGTAGCGGCCCCCCACCTCGAAGAGCACCTCGGTGATCTCACCCAAGGTGCAGTGCCGGACCGCCCTCATCAGCGCCTCGAAGGTGTTGTGACCACCGAGGGCGGCGTCGCGCAGCGCTCCGAGCGCAGGCTCGCGGCCCTGGCCCTGGCGGCGACGGAACTCCGCAACCGCCTCCAGGCGCTGCTTCTTCTCGGTGTCGTCGGATCGACGCAACTCGGTGGTCGGTCGCTGCGCAGCGTCCCAGCCCGGCGCGCGGAAGGTGTTGACACCGATGATCGGCAGTGACCCGTCGTGCTTGGCCTGTGCGTAGCGCATCGACTCGTCCTGGATGCGGCCCCGCTGGTAACCGGTCTCCATCGCGCCGAGCACCCCACCCCGCTCGTTGATCCGGTCGAGCTCGGCGAGCACGGCCTCCTCGACGAGCTCGGTGAGCTCCTCGACGATGAACGAACCCTGCAAGGGGTTGTGGTTCTGGGCGAGGCCCCACTCACGGTTGATGATGAGCTGGATCGCCATGGCCCGGCGCACCGAGTCCTCGGTAGGCGTGGTGAGCGCCTCGTCATACGCGTTGGTGTGCAGGCTGTTGGCGTGGTCGTAGATGGCGCACAGCGCCTGAAGGGTCGTGCGGATGTCGTTGAAGGCCATCTCCTGGGCGTGCAGCGACCGACCGGAGGTCTGGATGTGGTACTTGAGGCGCTGGCCGCGCTCACCGGCGCCGTAGCGGTCCCGCATGGCGATCGCCCAGATGCGTCGCGCCACCCGTCCGAGGACCGTGTACTCGGGGTCCATCCCGTTGGAGAAGAAGAACGACAGGTTCGCGGCGAAGTCGTCGATCGACATGCCCCTCGCCAGGTAGGCCTCGACGTAGGTGAAACCGTTCGCGAGGGTGAACGCGAGCTGGCTGATCGGGTTCGCGCCCGCCTCGGCGATGTGGTAGCCCGAGATCGACACCGAGTAGAAGTTGCCCACGCCGTTGTCGATGAACCACCGCTGCACGTCGGCCATCATCGCCAGCGCGAACTCGGTGGACAGGATGCAGGTGTTCTGGCCCTGGTCCTCCTTGAGGATGTCGGCCTGGACCGTTCCCCTCACCCTGGCCAGCACCTCGGCGGGTTGCAGCTCGGGGTGCTGGTCGATAGCGGTGTTGAGGAACATCGCGAGGATCGCGGGCGCGGGGCCGTTGATCGTCATCGACACCGACGTCGACGGGTCGATCAGGTCGAAGCCGTCGTAGAGCTCACCCATGTCGTCGAGGGTGGCCACCGACACACCGGCGGTTCCGATCTTGCCGTAGATGTCGGGACGGGGCTCGGGATCGGCGCCGTAGAGGGTGACGCTGTCGAACGCGGTCGACAGCCGGGTGGAGCGTTGGCCGTCCGCGAGCATGTGGAACCGCCGGTTGGTCCGCTTCGGCCCTCCCTCGCCGGCGAACATACGGGTCGGGTCCTCGTCGGCACGACGGGTCTCGAACACACCGGCAGTGAACGGGAAGCGACCGGGCAGGTTCTCGCGGCGCAACCACCCGAACAGCTCGGTGCGATCCGTCGTGCGGGGAAGCGCGACCTCCGGCACCGCCAGGTCCGACAACGACGTACTGGCCGGTCGCCCGGGTCCACAGAGGCGGTCGGCGTCGGCCGCATAGCACTCCAAGAGCTCCCAGGTCTGCGGTGCGATCTCTTCACGCAAGGCACCGGCGACCCTCTCGAGATCCGCGGTGGGAAGCGACCGCTGCGACAGCTCCACAGAGGCACCTTCGAGGGCGTCGACACGCTCCAGCAGCGACGCCTGCTGCGCGCTCGACGCGTGGTAGTCACGCACCGCGGCAGCGATCTCCGCGAGGTAGCGGACCCGTTCGCCGGGGACCACCACCGACAGGCCACTCGAGGTCCTCGTGGGCACCGCCGGCAGTTGGCCCTCACCCAACCGCAGCCCGTGCTCGGCTAGAGCTCCGGCGAGGTGCTGGTAGAGCGCGGTGACGCCGTCGTCGTTGAACCGCGAGGCCACCGTGCCGAACACCGGCATGCGGTCAGCGGCACCGAACTGCTCGCGGTTGCGCGCGATCTGGCGGCTCACCTCGCGCAGCGCGTCCTCGGCGCCGCGGCGGTCGAACTTGTTGATCGCCACCACGTCGGCTTCGTCGAGCATCTGGATCTTCTCGAGCTGGGTGGCCGCACCGAACTCCGGGGTCATCACATACAGCGACACGTCGGCGACCTCGGTCACCGCCGCGTTGCCCTGACCGATCCCGGGCGTCTCGACCACCACGAGATCGAACCCGGCGACACCCAGCACTGACAGCATCGCCGGGATGCACTCGGGGACCTCCGACGCGGAATCACGGGTGCTGACCGAGCGGAAGAACACCTTCGGGGTGTCGATCGCGTTCATGCGGATCCGGTCGCCGAGCAGCGCACCACCGGAGCGGCGCCGGTTCGGATCGACCGCCAGCACGGCCACCGCGAGCCGATCCCCCTGGTCGAGTCGGATCCTGCGCAACAGCTCATCGGTGAGACTCGACTTCCCCGAACCGCCGGTGCCGGTGATTCCGAGAACCACCGCAGACGCCGCTCGCGCCGCGTCCCACAGGTCCGCGAGCCCCGGAGCGGCGCAGTCGGCCTCGACCGCGCTCAACGCCCGGGCGATCGCCAGGCGTGATCCCGATGCCACCGCCTCGATGTCGACGATCGGCCCGTGTCCCGCCCGCGGATCGTCGCCCGAGGCGGGTTCGTGCTCTTTGCCGGCAGCGCCGTCGCACTCCGCGATGATCGTGTTTACCATCGCCTCGAGACCCATGCGCTGGCCGTCCTCGGGCGAGAAGATCCGCACCCGTCGTTGCGCGAGCATCGAGATCTCCTCGGGGGTGATCACTCCTCCGCCGCCGCCGTAGACCCTCACCTCGGGGGCACCGGCGAGCGCGAGCTGGTCCACCAGATAGGTGAAGTACTCGAGGTGACCGCCCTGGTAGGACGAGACCGCGACGGCCGACGCGTCCTCGCAGACCGCTGCGCTCACGACCTCGTCCACCGACCGGTTGTGACCGAGGTGGATCACCTCTGCCCCCTGGGCCACGAGGATGCGCCGCATGATGTTGATCGCAGCGTCGTGTCCGTCGAAGAGGCTCGTCGCGGTCACGACCCGAACCGGGGCGGCCGGGACGTGAAGACCCCCAACCGGTCCTCGGGGCTCCACGTCGCTCATGTATCGAGGATAGGGATCCCGGCAGTGGAACGCCGCCTCGGCGGGATCACCTCACTTGATGCAGCGCCCCGCCAGGCCGAAGCGCGCGAGCACCGGCCGGTACTCGAAGTGCCAGGGTTCGGACCACACCGTGCGGCACCACCCGTTGAACTGCAGGAACCCCGCGTCCACGCCACCGTGTTCGGGACCCCAGTCCTCGATGTCGACAGCCATTCCCCACTCGTGCCTGGAGGTGCCCGGGACCGCTGCGCCTGCACCGAGGGTGCTCCGCAGGCAGACCTGTTCGGCGTTGGTGCGCCATGTGGTGCGGAACCAGATCGTGCGCGCCTCCACCGGAACCTGCTCGGGAGGCACCCCGAACTTGGCGTAGTTGTGGAACGCGAGCGCTTCCTTGGAGTCCATCGCAGCCTTGACCGAGGCGATCGCAGCGGCATCCAGGCCCCATTCCCAGTCGCGGGGCTCGGTGCACTCGCAGTGATCACGAACGCCGTTCGCGTTGGTGGTGGTCAGCGCCAGGTACTTGCGCTCCGATGCGGGCCGGCCCTCTGAGTCCTTGCGGTAGGGACGACCCTCGGGCGGGCTGTCTCCTCGACCACCCCCGCAGCTGCCCGCCGAGACCGGTGGAGCGAAGACGAACAGCGAGATCAGCGACAGCGCAGCTGCGGCGAGTCCCAGACGGGTCCGCAGAGATGCTCTCACCGGTCGATGGACGGGCACCGACACCGGATCGCCGTCATGGCACCGGTCCCGGGCCACCCGGGCGTCCGAGATGTCTGCACGCAGCACTTGATCCCCTTATCGATACGCCCCACCTCATGATAGGTCGGTGCTGCTCCGAGGCGTTGGACCGCACCGCAAGGGAGTCCACCCGCACCCACTGTGCACTGGCGCGGAGATCAGCGCCAACCGATGCGCTCAAGCAGCCGCAGCGAGGCGGTGAGCAGCTTCGCGAAGCCCTCGTCGTCGAGCACGCCCGGTATCGGTGCCAGGTTCACGAGCCGCTGGTGGGCGACGGTCTGCACCTCGGTGTACTTGGTGATGCCGCCCACGCCGTGGCGTCTGCCCAGTCCCGACTGGCCCATCC
>CAYVYG010000157.1:0-7657 GCA_964454385.1 uncultured Microthrixaceae bacterium | reverse complement strand
GCGGGCTCGTCTACGCCACCGGTGTTCTTCAACCACCACCACGCCGGGTATGACGAGTCCTGGAACAACGCCGAGTGGTCCGATCCGCACATGACCCGCAGCTTCGGGGAGTACCTGACCGAGGCGGTCCAGCGCGGATGGTGGGGCGGGCTCAACCGTCCCGGGCGGGGAACCGATCCCCAGGTGCTGTTCGTGGTGGGCACCAACCCCCTGCGCCGGTCGCGCGGCGGTCGGTCCAAGCTGTTGGAGAACCTCTGGCCCAAACTCGACAAGATCGTGGCGGTCGACTTCCGCATGTCGACCACGGCGCTTCACGCCGACATCGTGCTGCCCGCCGCCATGCACTACGAGCGGACCAACCTGCAGTACGCGATCACCCACACGTTCCGGCTGACCTTCTCCGACGCGGCGGTGCCTCCGGCGGGTGAGGCCCGCACCGAGTGGCAGATCTTCCGTGACCTGTCCGCCAAGGTGTCCGAGGTCGCCGAGCGCGAGGGACTGGAGGAGTACCTCGACGGCCGACGCCAGACACGTCGCCTCGACGACCTGGTGCAGAAGTTCACCTCCGACGGGGCCTTCGAGTCCGAGGAGGCCGTCATCGACGAGTGGGTTCGCGACTCCGTGGAGGCCGAGACGCTTCCGCCGGGCACCTCGATCGACACCCTCCGCGAGGACGGCAGCGTGCGCTTCACCAGCCTCGGGCTCTTCGCGCCGGGGCTCTCGGTCGCGGGCGATGTCAGTAGCGACAAGGTGCTCACGTCCTACACCTGGCACGTCGAGAAGGGCACCCCGTTCCCGACGTTGACGCGCCGGGCGCAGTTCTACCTGGACCACCCCTGGTTCATCGAGGCCGACGAGGCCCTTCCCCGCCACAAGGACCCGCCAAGACAGGGCGGTGACCACCCGTTCCTGGTCACGAGTGGGCATTCCCGTTGGACCGTCCACTCGATCAGCATGGGCAACCGGGCGATGCTTCAGACCCACCGCGGCCAACCGATGATCGTGTTGAACATCGACGACGCGGCCGGACGCGCCATCGCGGACGGTGACATGGTCCGGGTGTTCAACGACCACGGTTCCTACGAGGCCATGGCGCGTTGCGCCGGTGCGGTGCGACCGGGTCAGCTCATCACCTACAACGGCTTCGAACCCCACATGTTCGCTGGTTGGAAGGGCGCGAACGAGGTCGAGCCGGGCATGGTCAAGTGGCTCCACCTCGTGAGCCGCTACGGCCACCTGCGCTACATCCCCTTCGGCTGGCAGCCCATCCCCTCGGACCGGGCGGTCTTCGTCGACGTCGAGGGTCTCGGGCCCGCACCGAACAAGAGCTCAGAGGAGGGCTGATGCCCGACGTGCAGTTGGATCCGGGCCACCGGGAACGGGTGGAGCCGATCCCCATCACCGACGAGGAGCAGGCCGCGATCGCCCGGGCCTTCGAGTCGGGTCCTTCGGTGTTCGGGGCGCTGTCGACCCTGCGCACCCGCCGGATGGGTCTGGGGTACCGCAGCGAGACCGGTGAGCCCGAGCCCTTCGACTGGTCGAGCGGGCGGACCCTCACCCAGCAGGCCGGCCCGCTCAACTGGGCCTCCGATGCTGCTCCGGTGGGTCTGTCGGAGGTGGAGGAGGCCCTGCTCGCCTGGGCGGCGCTCGGCCCCAACGGCATCGCGCTCGCCGACGTGCCGGTCCACGGTGCGCTGTCGGGCATGCTGAGTTGGGCGGGACGCACGATCCCTGCATCGTCGAACGACCTCTCGGTCGACCTGTTCGTGATCAACGACCAGGGGGTGTTCCGCTACCGGCCTCTCGCCGAGCGCCTCGCACCGGTGGAGATCGCCGGTCCGCAGGACTACTGGAAGATCCTCAACTGGTACCGCAACGACCGGTTGGCGGTCTCGGATCGCCGCCCCGACATCGGCTGGTTCAGCGCACCCGAGGGAACCCACAACGTCAATGCGCTGGGCCCCAGCCAGTACAACCTCAACCGGCCCGGTAGCACCTGGTTCCTGCCGGTGGGGGACCTCGGCCTCGAGTGGTTCAACCAGCTGCTCAGCTCCTATGAGTGGTCCGGGTTCTATCTGATGGACCCCGACACCCAGAAGTCCTGCGGCGTCGAGGAGTTCATCCGGCCGGGGTTCCTCGAGGTCGGGTTCCCGGTGCCGGTGTTCGACGACCTGGCCCAACTCATGCACGCCGGTCAGGTCGGCTGCGCGGTGCAGAACCTCCGCCTGGCGGCCGAGGCGATGGGCCTCGGCGCCTGGCCCGTCGGGTCCTACGCGGACGACATGGTCCTCGGCGCCTACCCCGAGGTGTCGGTGGGGCTCGGCTTCGACTTCCTCGAGCGCGACCCGGACCGCAACCCCTCCGCAACCGCCACCTGCCTCGGTCGCCCGGGTGTGAAGGAGCCCGTGGTGGTGCCCTCACCGCAGTTCCCGACAGCCGCGGACGCCGTCCGCCACGTGATGGAGCTCCGTTACGGCCCGGGCGGCATCCTGTCGCGCCAGGACAACTGGGCCGAACGCAACCAGGGGCCCTACAGGCCCGAGGTGATGCAGGAGGTGATGGAGCACCCCAAGGCCCACATCTCGGAGTGGGTCGAGCAGGCCGCGGTCGCCACCGTGGAGTACATCGTCGAGAAGTACGGGTGCTGTCCCGCATACATCAACCCGGTGCGCGCGAAGTTCTCGGCCCAGGTCCACCACGTCGACGCCGGCTTCTACAGCCGGTTCAACGTCGGCGACGACGGCCCGTACGCGATCACCGACCGGATCACGTCGCACTTCGCCGACTGGCACCCGGGCCAACCCGACCCCACAGGAGGTGCAAAGTGAGCTCCCAGTTCATGAAGGTGCTATCGGCCTACCTGCACGTTCTCGGCGTGGCCACCTACCTCGGAGGCTCCATCATCATGGAGTTCGTGGTGGGCCCCGCCCAGAAGGCGATCCCGCCGGCGCAGGCCCAGGTCATGGGCAAGAAGACCGCGGACCGGTTCCTCGTGTTCGTGTGGAGCTCGCTCGGACTGATCGTGATCAGCGGGATCATGCGGCTCTACTCGACGGGCACCGAGATGTTCCTCACGGGCTCCGCGCTGTGGGACAGCGAATACGGCAGGACTCTCATGGCGATGGTGATCCTGTGGTTCGTGCTGGTCATCAACGGTTCGATCATCACCTTCTGGTTGCGACCCCGGCTGGTCGCACGAACCGGGGCAGGCGTGTCCGCGGCGGCGGTCCAGAACCACCAGCAGGGCCAGATCGCCGCAGCCCAATGGGTGGAGCGCATCACCCGCATCGATCTGGGCATAGCGCTGATCGTCGCCCTGTTGGGCACCGCGCTCCAGTTCGGCGGGATCGAGTCGATCTTCTGAGCGTGGGTGTCGAGCATGCCGGAGCCGGTTGAGCGGGGTGTCCGCCGGAATGTGGTGGTCATACCTGCACGTGCTCGGCTGGTCCACCTACATCGGCGGCGCGCTCGTGATGGAGATCATCTGGCGTCCGGCCCAGGACGCGATGCCCCAATCGCAGATCGCGGTCGCCTGCCAGTGGATGGGCCGCCGCTATCGCTGGGTGGCCGCTGTTTCGCTCGGTCTGATCGGCGTGAGCGGGGCGCCGATGGTGATCCGGGATCACGCACTCGTGTGGTCGAGTGGCCGCGGACTCACGACGATCGCCGTGATCCTGGTCTGGGTCTTGATGGCGGTGAACCTCGGGGCCATCACGTTCTACGGCCACCCGAGCCTGCACACACGCATGGCCGCGGATGCCACCGAGGACGAGCGCCGTGCCGCGCGCGAGCGGGTTCGCCGGGCGATCACCCGGATGGACAAGCTCCTGCGCCTCGATCTCTGGTTGGCACTGGTGGCAGCTCTGCTCGGCGCCGCTCTGCACAGCTGAACCGGCCCGCAATTACCAGGCCCGCAACGAAAAGGCCCGCAATGAGAAGTGAGGACTGACCGATGCCCAAGACGATCGCCATCACACCTTCGTGGTACTGGCCCGCGGATATCACCCGGGTGGCCGGCGTCCCCCCGTTCAGCATCGAGGAGCACATGGTCGGCCGCTGGGCGCGCAAACGTCCCGACGACGTGGCCCTCATCGACGGCGGTGGCCGGCTGACCCATGCCGATCTGGCTACGGCTGTCGCAACCGCCGCATCCGGTCTGGCCGAACGCAGCGCCGGTGGCAGAGCAGTGTTCTGTTCCGGTCCGAGCGCGCAGGGCGCGGTGCTGTTGCTGGCGCTGGTCGCAGCGGGGGTCCCGACGATCGCGGTCCCACCCGGTGCCGGAGCGGCGGAGGTGGTTGCCTCGAGTGGCGCGACGCTCGCGGTGGGCGACATGCAGGGGGCGCAATCCCTGGGGGGTACGGGCCTGACGGTGATCGGCCTCGACGAGCTGAGCGGCTCGCCACAGCAGCGTCCGGCCCCGGAGCTCGGCCAACCGGTCCTGGCCTTCCCCACCGGCGGTGACGTCGCGTGGCACTCGAACCGATCGTTGCTGGGCGCCGCGTTGTCGATGGGCACGTTTCTCGGCCTCGAC
Organism: uncultured Microthrixaceae bacterium; assembly: GCA_964454385.1. Taxonomy (GTDB): domain Bacteria; phylum Actinomycetota; class Acidimicrobiia; order Acidimicrobiales; family Microtrichaceae; genus JAMLGJ01. The sequence goes on along the minus strand of CAYVYG010000157.1, from coordinate 3,126 downwards.
GCGCAACGCCCGTGGCTCAGCACCCTGGCGCTGTCGAGCTGGGACGGCGTGCACGCTCTGATGGTCGGCCTGGATGCGGGAGCGACGATGGTGCTGGCAGATCCCGGGGAGGCGGCGCTGGAGGCGATCACCCGCGAAGGGATCGGGACGTCTTGGTGGTCGCTCGAGTCCGCACTGGGCGCGACCCGCGACGCGAAGCGCCAGGTCAAGAACGTCCGCGGCGTCCAACAGGCGCTGATGCTGTCGACCCCGAAGCTCTTCGACCCCGACGAGCGCCGGCGGGTGGGCAAGCTCTTCGGCAGCCCGGCGCTCACGTTCTGGGGCCTTCCCGAGACCGGGCCGGTGTTCGCCTCGCATCTGTCGTGGTACATAGACGAATCGATCGGGATCCCGATCTCGAACGCGTTCGTGGTGCCCGTCGACCCGCGCTCGGGCAACCCGATACCCACCCTGTGGGAGCTCGTGGAGTCCGCGATGGTCACCGTGTGGTGCCCGGGTCTGTTGGAGGGCTACGAAGGCGGTGAACACTCCGAGCGATTCCGCGACGGGCGCTTCGTCACGGGCATCATCGCCAGCTCCGATGCCAACGGGATGGTCTACCTGCTCCCCGACTGAGCTGCCCGACTGAGGTCCAGCCCCCAACCCCAGCGAACTGTCCGGTCTGGGACCACACAGGCGAGGCTGAGAGCGGACAGTTCGCTGGGTTGTGGCTCAGGCGCACGCTTCCAGAAGGGTCACAGCGAGAACGTCGCCTGCAGACGGGGTGTCGAGGATGGTGTCAGCCTCGACGACCTGGTAACCGAGGTCGGTGAGCTCGTCGGTCTCGGCGGCGTCCGCTCGGTCGACCACGAACACGCCCGCCAGACCGCGGAGCACCTCGCCCACCGACGTCGCACGGTGTCCGAGGCCCCGCGACGCCATCATGGCGGCCCGGCACCGGGCGCGGTGGGCCTCGCCCGGGGCCTCGATCGGCACGCCGGAGACCACCGAGGTGACCGCCAACGTGGTGCCACCCGCTGCGTGGCGGGCCCGGAGAGCCTCGGTGATGCCCGGCACCGCGAGGATCGGCCCCAGGCTCGCCACCGGGTTGCTCGGGCCGAGCACGACCAACTCGGAGTGCTCGATCGCGTCCAGCACCCCAGGGCCGGGTCGGACGGTGCCGGCCGCATCGTGGCGCACCTCGGCCACCTCGGGTTCAGCCCGGTGCTCGACGAAGTACTCCTGGAAGGAGAGCTCACCCGCGCGGGTGCGCACCGTCGTGGGCATCTCATCGTCGCTGCACGGCAGGAGCGCCGTGTTCAAACCCAGGGTTGTCGCGAGGTGCGCCATGACCTCGGAGAGCCGGAACCCGTCGCGCAGCATTCCCGTGCGCAACAGGTGGGTGGCGAGGTCGAGGTCACCCAGGTTGAACCAGGCGTCGTCGCCGAGGAGCCGCAACTGCTCCATGGCCCGGAAGCTGTCTCCCGCCACACCCCAGCCCCGCTCGGTGTCGCGCAACCCCGACAGGGCATAGAGGTTGGTGTCCAGGTCGGGGCAGATCCGAAGGCCGTAGCGCCAGAGGTCGTCGCCGGTGTTCACCACCAGGCTCAGCGAGCCGTTCGCCTCCTCGAGCGCAGCGGTCAGGGGCACCGCCAGTCGGGCGCAACCGATCCCGCCGCCGAGCATCGTCACACGCATGCCGGCCAGTCTCGCAGCTCGGTCCCACAGCTCTGTCCCACAGCTCTGTCCCACAGCAATGCCGGGGGATCACTCCGGTGCGTCGACCGCGATCGGCGCGAGCGGGGTCCCTCCGCCGAGGATCGTCTCGAAGCGTCCCCTCACCCACTCGGTGGTCTCGGGGTGGGTGAGGATGTAGAAGCGGTTCTCGACCAGCGCGTCGCGTACCGCATCGGCTACGACGGAGGCCTCGATGCCGGCCTCCACCAGCGCGCTGAAGACGTCCCATGCCGGATTCGGTTCCCCATCCTCTCCGGGGAGGTCATCGATCCCCGCGGGTGCGTTGCGGGTGGCCTCGTGGATGCGGGTGCGCACGAACGCCGGGCACAGCACCGACACGCCGACCGGGGAGCCCGCCGCGGCCAGGTCCTGGAGCAGGGTCTCGGAGATCGACACCACCGCGTGCTTGGATGCGGTGTAGGGCCCTATGCCCGGAGCCGCGATGAGCCCGGCGATCGAGGCGGTGTTGATCACGTGTCCCTCGCCCGCTTCGACGAGCGTCGGCACGAAGCTGCGCATCCCGTTGATGACCCCGAACACGTTCACCTCGAGAACCCAGCGCCACACCTCGAGCGGGACCTCCCATGCAGGGCCACCGGCCGCGACGCCGGCATTGTTGCACAGGACGTGCACCGCACCGTGCACCCGCAGCGCCGCGTCCCGCAGAGCGTCCACCGAGGCCGGGTCGGTCACGTCGGTGACCACGCCGGAGGCCGTGGCGCCGTCGTCTCGAAGGGAGCTCACGGCCCGGTCCATGGCATCGGTCTCGATGTCGCCGATGACGATGCGCATGCCGTCCGCGGCGAAGCGGCGCGCGACCGCCAGGCCGATGCCGCTGGCGCCTCCGGTGATGACAGCCACCTTGTCGTTCAGGTCCTTCATGGTGCGTTTGCCCTCCTGGGGTTCGGCTCAGCCCGCCGCTTCGACCTCGACGCGGTAGAGGCGGTCGGACTGCTGGGGCTGCCACTGGAGGTCGCTGTAGACCAGGTGGCCGTAGCCGGCCGCGAAGTTCAGCCACTTGACCATCCCCGGTTCCACCCAGGTGACGTCCTTCCACTCCGGGAACAGGTACTGCTCCCAGGCCGCGTAGAGGATCACCTGTCCGGGGCGCACCGCGGGGGTTACCCGCGCGGGCGCGGTCATCGCGCCGACATCGTTGAACGCCCTGACCATCTGCCCGTCGACTATCCCCCGCGCCTCGGCGTCGGCGTCGTTGATGTGCACGGTCGGCCCGCCGCGGGTGGTCTCGAGCATCATCTGGGAGGAGCTGTTCGTGGCGTGGATGCTCCAACGCGGATGGCCACCGGTGAGCTGCAGCGGGTAGTCGCCCCCTGCCGGTGGTGGCCCCTTGTGGCACGGGAGCTGCTCGTCGGCTTCGAGGAACCACTCGTGGTCGATGTAGAACTGGGC
>CAYVYG010000156.1:2699-7714 GCA_964454385.1 uncultured Microthrixaceae bacterium | reverse complement strand
GGTCTTGAGAACCCCACCAGGGAGGTCGTCGCGCGGTTCGTGTGGGGCCGGCTCGTGGATGCGCTCCCGGGGCTCTCGATGGTCGAGGTGCGCGAGACCTGCACCTCAGGGTGCCGCTACAGGGGCGGCTGAGGCGGAGCTCCGAACCCGGTACCGATGTCCCGCAAGCGACCGGACCCGCACGGAAACGCGACGGGGGCCCGGGAGAGTACCCGGGCCCCCGTCGGTGTTGTCGTCGTGGAGCGCTTCGCTCAGGCGGCGCCCGTGAGGAAATTGTAGGTGTGCTGACCGTCGGCGCCGGTGAAGGTCTGGTTGAAGCTCTTCGGCCCGGTCATCGTGAACATCGCGCCACCCTGGATGTCCGGTGGCACCTTGTTGTCACCCAGGAGGCTCACGTTGGGGATGCTCACGCCTCCGAGCACCGCGTTGATCGCGTTGCCGAGGGCGCCGGTCGCTCCGAGGCCCAGGTAGACCGCACCGCCGAGCACGTCGTCACCAAGGCCGAACAACGGGACGTTGGCGAGCAGCAGGGTGAACGCGTTGCCCACGTTGTTGAACAGCAGGTCGATCACCATGTCGACGAGAGCCTGTTCGTCGTTGGGCAGGGTGCCAGCCGCTAGCGTGGCGTTGAGGGCGTCCTCGAACAGGTCGGCCACGTCATCGGCTGCGTAGTCGAACGAGACGAAGTCGCTCTCCATCGCCCAGGTGTACACGCCCACGACGTCCATCTTGTTGTTGGAGTTGAGCGCGTCGAGCACGTCGAGGGGCTTCACGCCGTTGAAGGTGACCTTGGCACGCTGGTTGCCGGTGAGGGTGTGGGTCTGACCGACCGCGAGGCTGCTGGTCTCGTTGGCTCCGCTGCCGACCCGCCATGCCTGTGCGGACCCGGGCTGGCCGATGGTCACCTTGAACGCCACGTTGAGCAGGTAGACCTCGTCCTCCTTGTTCACGCAGATGATGATGCAGGTCTCGTCCTGGGAGTTGTTGATCGTGACCGTGTTGCCCTCGAAGCCCCAGTTGATCGGAGCGGGACCGCCACCAGGTGCGGGTGGAGCACATGCCGCTGCGACGAGGCCGAACGTCGCGACCACCGCCACTGCTGCTGCACGGACACTTCTTTTCTTGAGCATGGATCCCCCTCCGGGATTGACCGGGGTGGCTGCACCCCGTACATCTGTGCCGGATGCCACGGTAACACGACGCTGTGCCCATTCCCAGAAATTCGCGAGTGAGGTTCATCATCGGGGTGACAAGTGCGATCACAGAAGCACCCTGATAGGGCGGAAACCTCCAGGTGCAGCCCACGATGATGGGACAATCGCCCGGTGGACCTCCTCGACTGGCTCTCCGAGACGGTGCCCCGCTCCGATCGTGTCGCCGGGCGCGCATCGGGTGATCCCCGGGGAACCTCGGCCACGGAGGTGGATCCCGCAGCTCGAGCGGCGCAACATGCGGAGCTGGTCGCTGTTCGGGAGCGCCTGGGTTCTGTGGATCCGATCGGGCGGACCCCGCCGGACGGTCTGCCGTCGGAGGTCGAACCGCCGGTCCTCACCGACGGCGACGTGCGGGCACTGGTGAGCTGCGAAGGTCTTGCCGTCGCCAGCGGGGCGGGGGAGCCGGCCGAGGTCACCTGGGCGATGCTGCGGGGCCGGGCGCTCGATGCCTTCGTGGAACACGTCCTGTTCGCAGGGCCGGTGGCCGACGCGACGGCTGCTCTCCGGTCGATCTGGAGCGCCCGGGAGTCGCTGCGGGAGCTCGAGTTGCTGGACGACCTCGGTGTCGACGAAGCCCGGGCCCGTGACCTCACCGACCTGGCGGCACGCGCGATGGCGTTCGGCGGTTGCCGTGGATGGATCCCGCGGACCGAGGTGCGCATGTCGGTTTCCGTTCCGGGGCGCTGCGAGCTGCGAGGGCGTGTCGATGTCCTCTTCGGCGGTCCGGGAACCGGTCTGCCCGCGGTGTTGGTGGAGGTGAAGTCCGGGCCGATCCGCGACGAGCACCGCGCCCAGCTGCGCCACTACGTGCTCTTGGCCGCCCTGCGTCACGGCGAGGTGCCTGCGGGCGCCGCGCTGTGGAGCGCGCGCAGCGGCCTCGAACCGGTGCACATCCCCGGTGTGCTCCACAGCTCGGCGGAGCGGGTCGCAGCAGCGCTCGACTCGCTCCGAGCGCTGCGCTTCGGAGCGGAGCCGGTGCTGCGCCCGGGCGTGCAGTGCCGGTTCTGTCCGGTCAGTTCCGACTGTGTCGCCGCAGCCGCAGCCGACAACGGGAGCGGCGAAGCTGCCGGGCTCCAAGACGAGGCGGAGTGGGCGGGGTGGACGGAGTGGACCGGGGCACCGCCGTGAGCGAGAGGGGTGAGCTGGTCCGCCACTGGCGGACGCGACTCGACTCGGCTCTCGATGGAGCCGCCGTTCCGACCGCAGGCGAGCTCGACACGCCTCCGGTGATCACCAGGTTCTCGTTGTTCCACATGGCGAACCGTTGTCCGGCGTCCGCGCTCGTGGAGGACCGGGCACGTTTCGACGCCGAGGGCAACTTCGTGGAGGCGGTCTTCACTGCCACCCGGGAGGTGGCACTCGTCGCGCTGAGCGTGGACCGCGCCGACCGCGCCGATCACGTCCGGTCGCACACGACAGGGATCGACCCACACGAGATGGTCGAGAGGGCCCTGGCCGGTCCCCGCGGCCTGCGCGACGGTGTGGGCCGCTGGGTCCGGGAGCTCGACCGAGCGGGTGCCGGTGCGCTGCGTTCGGCTGCGGTGTCATGGGTGCTCGACGCGCTGGCCCTCGCGGCGCGGCGCGGCGAGCCCGAGTGGCAGTCGCCCAGGCTCCTGGAGCACACACCGGGTGGACGGGGAGTGACTCTCACCGCTGGGATCGATGCGCTGCGCAGCACCGAGCAGGGGCGGCACCTGATGACCGTGCGCTCATCGGCGGGTGCGACCGACAAGCGGGTAGCAGCGAGGATCGCTCTTCTGTGGGTTCTGGTCCGCGGCGAGGTGCCTGCGTCGGTGGTGCTCGGGTTCCGCGACAGCCTGCAACGGCGTCGCTTCGACGTCGACGAGGAGGTGCTCGATCGGGCGATCGACGATGCTGTGGTCGACATCACCCGCGCACAACGACCATCGACGGCCCCGCGTGATCCGGGGCCGGGCTGTCGCAGGTGCTCTCTGTCGCGGGACTGTCCGCCGGGGATCGAGTGGGTCGGGTCTCAGCCGCGATCGGGCTGGGTCGGGTAGGTGCCGGAGCCGACTATGTAGATGAGGTGCCCACTGGCCACGACGACCTTCGATGCGGTCATCACCTCGACGTCGCAGAAGACGACCCGTTTGCCGCGGCGTGTCACCCAACCCTCGGCTACCAGGTCCTCCTTGCGAACCGGAGCGAGGTAGCGCACCGACATCTCGATCGTCGAGAACGGCCGCGGGGTGGAGTACGCGGTTCCGATCGCCGGCACGACGACGGTGTCGACCAGCGTCGCGATAGCGCCTCCGTGCATCAACCCGTGGGGCTGGTTGAGCTCCGAGCGCCACGGCAGGCGCATACGCGCGTAGTCGCGCCGCATCTCCTCGACGGTGATGCCCAGGTACTGCGGGAAGTAGTCCCGATCGTCCCACTTGAGGAACCCGTCCCACTGCTCGAGCACCGATGAGGGCAGGAGGTCGAAGTTCTGGGCCCGTGACGACATGTCGACATCATTGTCGAAATCGCGTTGGGCTGTCGCGCTGTTCGAGGTTGCCGATGGCGGGCGCCGATGGTCGAGCGTCGTGGTCGAGCGGTACGGTGGCGCGGTCGGTTCGACCATGACGAGGAGGCCAAGTGGCCGAGGCATACATCATCGATGCGGTTCGTTCCCCTGTGGGTCGCCGTGGAGGCGGCCTCTGCGGGGTGCATCCCGCTGATCTCGGGGCGCACTCGATCGGGGCACTGATCGAGCGAACCGAAGTGGATCCCGGCGCGGTGGACGACGTGGTGTTCGGCTGTGTCGACACGATCGGGCCCCAGGCCGGCGACATCGCCCGCACCTGCTGGCTGGCCGCCGGCATGCCCGAGCACGTTCCCGGCACCACCGTGGACCGCCAGTGCGGTTCGTCCCAACAGGCGGTGCACTTCGCGGCCCAGGCCGTCATGTCCGCAACCAGCGACCTGGTGGTCGCCGGTGGTGTGCAGAACATGTCGGCGATACCCATATCGTCTGCGATGTTCGCCGGTCAGGCCCATGGCTTCGACGATCCCTTCTCGGGTTCGATCGGATGGCAGAAGCGCTACGGCGACCAGGAGGTGAGCCAGTTCCGTGGCGCCGAGATGATCGCGCAGGACTGGGGCATCAGCCGCGAGGACATGGAGACCTTCGCTGTGACCAGCCACGAGCGGGCGATCAGGGCGCGCGCCGAGGGCCGATTCGACGCCGAGATCGTGGCTCTGGCAGGCATCGAAGCCGACGAGGGCCCTCGCGAGCCCGACCTCGACAAGATCCGCAGCCTCGCGCCGCTGGTCGAGGGCGGCCGACTCACAGCGGCGCTCGCCTCGCAGATCTCCGACGCATCGGCCGCGATCCTCGTCGCGTCGGAGCGGGCGGTCGCGGATCACGGGCTCACGCCCAGAGCCCGCATCCACCACATCTCGGTGCGCGGTGAGGATCCGATACGCATGCTCTCGGCCCCGATCCCTGCGACCCGCTACGCGCTCGAACGTGCCGGGATGACGATTGACGACATCGATCTGGTCGAGATCAACGAGGCGTTCGCCTCGGTGGTGCTCGCGTGGGAGTCGGAGCTGGGAGTCGACCACGACAAGGTCAACGTGAACGGCGGCGCGATCGCGCTCGGTCATCCCCTCGGCGCGACCGGCGCACGGCTCATGACGACCCTGCTCAACGAGCTCGAGCGAACCGGCGGCCGTTACGGCCTGCAGACCATGTGTGAAGGCGGGGGCCAGGCGAACGTCACGATCATCGAGCGCTTGTAGGTGTTGGGGCGCGTGTAGGTGTGGAGTTCGCCCTCGGCCTGTGGGGCCGAG
>CAYVYG010000156.1:0-2599 GCA_964454385.1 uncultured Microthrixaceae bacterium | reverse complement strand
GTGACCGGAAAAACCGCTGAAGTCATCGGTTCTGGCGCCGATGGTTCTTGGGGCGGCCGGAACCGCCTCTACCCATGGCGGAACCCGACGACCCGACAACTCGTTCAGCACCGCAGGACCCTTCAGTGGTCGCGTCCGCGCGTTCGATGGGGGTGGGGGCAACGCCCGGAGTCGACTCGGTGGTGTCGTTGGGCTTCGTGCTCAAGGATTCCGATCCGGCACTGCTGGAGCAGCGCTGCCGCGAGCTGAGGGCTGCTCTGCCGGGCTCTGCGCGTGTCGAGTTGCTGCTGGTCGACGACCACACCAATCCGAATCGCAGGGAGCTCATGGAGGTGGTGGATCGTCACGGGGACTCGATGCGCCTCGTGGCAGACCTCGGCGGTGATCGACAGGAGCTGCTCGATGCTGTCAGCCAGGCGTCGGGAAGTGAGCTGCTCGTGCTCGGCTTCGGTGAGCGACCCCCCTGGTCTGCGTTGGGCCCGGCGCTCGCTGAGATGTGGGCCGATGGTGCAGACATCGCCACCATCGACGACGGCAGCATCCAGGGGCTCCGAGGCGGCGATGGCACGGGGTTCGGTCGATGGTTGGCGGTGATCCTCGGCATCGACGGCGCGGGTTCTCAGCTCGGTGGTGATCCGAGCGGAGTGGTCCACCCTCGGCTGGTGCTGGCTCGCCGCTGGGCTGTTCGATGGCTCATCGGCGGACTGGAGCGGCCGAGCGATGGGCTCTCCGGGTTCGGTATCGTCGACGAGCTCGCCGAACGAGCCGACTCCCTGGGATTGCGAACGCTCACCTTCGACCTCAACGGCGCACCGGCGGCCGGGGGTTGAGCCGGCTTTCGCCGCCTCGAGCCGGACCCGTTGCCCGGGCGGGTCTCGGAGAGGGCCGTGGCCCGGTCGATTGGAACGCATCGGAGGTGACGGGCCTACCATCCTCGCGTGGACTTCGAGGACTCCGCCGAGCTCGCCGCGTTCCGCGCCGAGGTCCGCGCCTTTCTCTCCGAGCACGCGGAGCCGCGCCGGGGTGACGAGCGGGACTGGTCCCGCAACGCTGCGTCCACCGTCCCCGATGTGGCGGCTGAGTTCCGTAGACGCTGCCGGGAGTGGCAGCGCCTGCTCCACGACAACGGCTGGGCGGGGCTGACCTGGCCCGAGGCCTTCGGTGGGCGCGGGCTCAGCCCGGCGCACCAGATCGTGTTCAACCAGGAGCTCGCCGGCTTCGACGCCACATCGGGGTTCCTGACCGCCGCCCAGGCGCTGGTCGGGCCCACCCTCATGAAGCACGGATCGCCCGCCCAGCAGCAGCGCTATCTGGGACCGCTGCTGCGCGGTGACGAGGTGTGGTGCCAGCTCTTCAGCGAGCCAGGGGCCGGTTCGGACCTCGCGTCGCTCGCCACCAGAGCGGTGCGTGACGGTGACGAGTGGGTCATCGACGGTCAGAAGGTGTGGACCTCGAGCGCGCAGCACGCGGACTTCGGGATCCTCATCGCGCGCAGCGATCCGGGTGCACCCAAGCACAAGGGCATCACCTTCTTCGTGGTCGACATGTCGAGCCCCGGAGTGGAGGTGCGTCCCCTGGTCCAGGCCCAGGGTGTGGCGCACTTCAACGAGGTGTTCCTCTCGGGCGTGCGCATCCCCGACGATCATGTCGTGGGCGAGGTGGACGACGGATGGCGGGTCGCCCGCACGACGCTGCGCTCCGAGAGCCAGATGATCTCAGGGGCCAGCCAGTCCACTGGATTCGACGCGGTGCTGTCAACGGCTTCGCGAAAGGGGGTCACCTCGGACCCCTCGGTGCGCCAGGGACTGGCGCGGGTCTACTCCAACGAGTCGATCCTGCGCTGGATGGGCTGGCGCAGCCAGACCGCGGTGATGGCCGGCCGGTACGAACTGGCCCTGCACGGTTCGCTGCTCAAGAACTTCTTCACCCGTTCCCTGAGCCACCGCGTGGAGCTGGCGCTGCGCATCGAGGGTGCCGAGGGGATGCTCGGCGACGATGCCGAGGGCGGCGGCTTCTGGCAGTACCAGTGCCTCAACCAGTTCGCTGCCCGCATCGGAGGGGGCACCGAGGAGGTGCACCGCAACAACCTCGGCGAACAGGTTCTGGGCCTTCCCAGAGAACCGGGTGGTGACAGCGAGCTGCCCTGGAACGAGACGAGGAGATCATGAGCGATACAGCTGGTTCTCGAACCGACGCCCCGCGCAGCGGCGCTACCGCGGCCGACGCGCCGCGCAGCGAGGACCATCAGGTCGGGGTACCGCGCCACGGGGAGCATCCGCGGGTGCCGGCTGAATCGGTGATCCCTCCGGTGAGCGGTGACCTGCTCGCCGGGCGGACCGCTCTGGTCAGCGGGATCGGACCGGGCATGGGCCGTGACATAGCCATTGGTCTGGCTGCTCAGGGCGCGGACGTGGCGCTGCTCGCCCGTTCGGACCGCAGCGTTCCCCAGGTGGCCCGCGAGGTCGAGGCCCTCGGCCGGCGGGCACTGCAGCTCCGGGGCAGTGTCACCTCTGCCGAGGACTGCGAGCGGGTTGCCACCGAGGTGGCGGACGCGTTCGACGGTCGTCTGGACATACTGGTCAACTCCGCGTTTGACGGC
>CAYVYG010000155.1:0-7726 GCA_964454385.1 uncultured Microthrixaceae bacterium | reverse complement strand
GGCCGCCCGAGCCGCGTCGAACGACGCGAGTGGGTCGTCGCGGGCGTGGACCAGCATCACGGGTACCTCGATCGCCCCGAGATCCAGCGAGTTGACCTCCGGGTTGGACACGTTTGCATCGAAGAGCGCCCCCTGGGCGCGCGGGCTGACCGGGAAGATGCTCTGGAGCATCTCGAAGATCACCGCTTCCTGGCCCGCATCGCGGGGGAACCCGCTGGGCACGCCCATCATCCGGCTCAGCGCCGGCCTCGCGAAGCGGCCGAGGGCCCACATGGTCGGATCGTTGTAGAACGCGCGGGCCCACCCGGGAGGTGCTTCGGCGGTGGGGCTTCCGGGGAGGTTCCCGGAGCTCACCACGAGCCGTCCGACCCGGTCGGGGTGACCCAGCGCGAGCTGGAGAGCGGCTCCGGTACCCGCGGAGATGGCGATCACGTCCACGGTGTCGATGGCGAGCTCGTCGAGGAGCCCGGTGAACGCCTCGGCCTGGGCGGCGCTGCTCGGCGCGGCGGGCATGTCCGAACCCAGGTAGCCGAACCTCGAAGGCGAGATCACTCGCTTCGCATCAAGCAGGTCCCGTACCGACAGGAGCCCGCCGTCGCAGCCGTGGAGGATCCCGTGGCTGACCAGCACGGGATCACCTGATCCGTGATCCGCGAACTCGACCGTGCCGACCTCAGTGGTGACGACCCGGGTGTCGACCGAAGCCAGGCGAGCCCGTGCGGCGGCGAGGTAACGGCGGTAGTCGCGGTTCACGGCGACTGCGCCCGCGGAGATCGCTGCGGCGGTCGTTGCGAGCAGCAGGCGACGGGACTCCATCTGGGCGGCCTACGGTTCCCGGGTCCCGCCGGTCCGGATCATCGCGAGTGCGTCGCGGGCGAAGTGCTCGACGTCATCCCAGTCGGTGTACTCGAGGTCCCTCGAGGTGTCCGCTTCGGCGCCGCCGGAGCGCTCGGCTGCGATCTTCGCCATCATCCGGCGCTTGAGCCAGCCGTAGCGGGTGAACGCGATCGATCCCGCGAACATCGCCACGAGGTCGGGGTCGAGTCCGGTGGCGTCGAGGAGGTCCGCCACCAGCTTGTGGGCCTCCGCTGTGTGCTCTTCGTCGTGGTCGGCCGAGGTGAGGCTCACCTGGAACAGCGCTACCGGCAGCGCGTCGAGCTCGGAACCGTGGCGTGAGATCCAACGCTTCAACTGCCGGCTGTGCTTGCCGAGGTGGATCGAGTCACCGACCACGACACCATCGAAGCCCTCGGTACAGGGATCGTCCTCGGCCGTGGAGACCACCACCGCGGCCCCTGCTCCCTCGAGCACATCCCGGATGCGGTCGACGATCTTGGTCGACTGGCCCTCGCCCGAGTGGAAACAGATCAGGACTCGTGCGGTCACCGTTGTGCCACCTCGTGGTCGGTTCCCCGGATCGCGCGAGCGTACCGGCCGCGACGGCCCGACAGCGTGCGGAAGAGTCGAAGGCACACACGATGGTGCTTTCACGCAATAGGTTTCAGCGCACATGAGCGGCTCCGCAGAACCCGACATCGGCTCCCCGCGATCGGCAGCGCAGGGCACCGGGGCGTCCTGGTGGGCCCTCGGCGCGCTCGCGCTGGCCCAGTTCGTGATGGTGCTCGACCAAGCCGTGATGAACGTCTCCATCAGCCAACTGGTCGAGGACTTCGACACCAACGTGGCGACGATCCAGGGTGTGATCACCTTCTACTCGCTGGTGATGGCAATGTTGATGCTGACCGGGGGGAAGGTCGGCGACATCCTCGGACGGCGCAGGGCGTTCGTGATCGGACTCGTCATCTACGGCTGCGGTTCGACACTGACTGCGGTCTCCGGGAGCGTCGCGGTGCTGACGCTCGGCTGGTCGGTGCTCGAGGGGATCGGCGCCGCGCTGGTCCTGCCGGCCCTGGCCGCGCTGATCGCCGGCAACTACGAGGGGAAGCAGCGCGCGGTCGCCTACGCGGTCATCGGCGGCGTGGCTGGTGCCGGCATCGCGGTGGGGCCGATCGTAGGAGGCTGGGCGACCACCGAGGTGACGTGGCGGATCGTGTTCGTGGGCGAGGTCGTGCTGGTGGTCGCGATCCTCGCCCTGGTGAGACGGGTCGGTGATGCAACCCTCGAAGGCGCCAGACCGTCGCTCGATGTCGTCGGATCCGTCCTCTCTGCTGTGGGACTCGGTGTGATGGTGCTGGGAATGCTCCAGGCGAGCACCTGGGGTTGGCTGAACCCGAAGGACTCACCCGTCGAGCCGTTCGGTTTCGCCCTCACTCCCTTCGTGATCGCAGCCGGGGTGCTGATCCTCGCGGGGTTTGCCCGGTGGAGCCGTCGCCGCGAGGCCACAGGTCGTGATCCGCTGGTGCACCTCGACCTGTTGAGCGTGCCGACGCTCCGATCCGGGCTCTACGGGCTGTTGTCCCAGAACGTGATCCTGATGGGGGTGTTCTTCAGCATCCCTCTGTACCTGCAGCTCGTCGTGGGGCTCGACGCACTGCAGACCGGCATCCGGATGCTGCCGGTGTCGATCACGATGTTCGCGTTCTCCGCGATCGGATCACGACTCACGCGCTTCGCGTCGATCCGGACCGTGGTCCGCAGCGGCCTGGTCGCGGTCGGGGTCGCGACGGTGGTTCTGCTGGGCTCGATGAGACCGGAGCTGACCGGGTTCGCGTTCGGGGCAGGCATGGCTCTGCTGGGTGTCGGCATGGGTTTGATGGCCTCCCAGCTCGGCAACGTGGTGCAGTCGTCGGTGGACGCGACGGGTCGCGGGGAAGCGGGCGGTCTGCAGTACACCGGCCAGCAGCTGGGTTCCTCGATCGGGGTGGCCTTGATCGGCTCGATCGTCCTCGCGGGGCTGACCTCGGGTTTCGTGGCCAACATCGAGACCGACGAACGGATCTCGGCCGAGGTCGCAGAGCAGGTGAGCGTCGCCGCCGGCACCGGAGTCGACTTCGTGGCCGCAGAAGAGGTCGAGGCCGCGGTGCGCGACGCCGGGGTCGGCCTCGATGAGGCAACGGCGATCACCGAGGGCTACCGATCGGCCCAGCTGCGCGCGCTCAAGGCAGGATTGCTGGTGGCCGCGTTCCTCGCCCTGGTCTCGTTGTTGGGGACCGCGAAGCTGCCCGCCCGCCGAGCAGACGCGGGTTCCCGTGGCTGAACCGGGATCGATCGCGAGCGCGCTGCTCGCAGTTGGCTTCATCGCCGCCTGACCCGGCCGAGGACGCGATCGACGGTGATCTCGATGACCGCCCGGTTGGAGCGCTGCTTCGGTTGCGAGTAGCGCACCGCATAGCGGGCCACGCCCTCCTCGCACGCCCGCGGATCCGTGGTCAGCCGGGCGGGACCCTCGAGAGCCAGCCAGCGCCCTCCGTCGACCTGGCAGACCACCGCGCGAGTTCCGCCACGCGCGACGTTGGTGGCCTTCTGGGACGTGTCCCAGGTGATCACCCGAGCCAACCCGGCATCGTCGTCCCATGTGAACCCGACCGCGCAGACGTGCGGCGAGCCGTCCGCGCGCAGCGTGGTGAGCGTCGCCAGGTGCCTCTCGGTGAGGAACCCCAGCACCTCGGGGGAAAGCGAGGACGGATCGAGAGCCATCGGGTGAGTCTGGCATCCGACCCGGCGCCTCCAGCATCGCTGCGGAGGTGGTGGCCCTCGCGTTGTGCCTACGCGTCGGCGCCGCGCTCGAGGAAGCTCCGCAGCTCTGCGGCCACCGTCGCCGGTGCATACCTGGGAGCCATGTGGTCGAGGCCATCGAGGATTCGCAGCTCCGATCCGATGATCGCGTCGCTTGCATCCCGGGCGACCGCTGCCAGCTCATCGGTCGTGTCGGTGCCGACGAGCACGAGTGTCGGGAACGCGACCGGGATGCGCTTCGACGCGAACGAGTTCTCCTGTTCGGCCCGGCACTCCCGCGGGATCGTGTGCGCTGCGCGCAGGCGGTCGGGCCACGCGGGGCCCTGTCGGTAGCTGTCGATCTCATCAGGGGTCATCGCGAGGAGGCCCGAGAGCACTTCGCTGATCGCAGCGTCGCGGTTCCCCCGCTCCAGGGCCTCCTCGATGGCCTCGATGGTGCCATCGGGATAGTGCAGCCCGAGGCTCGGCTCGTAGAGCACCAGGTGCGACACCCGTTGCGAGCGTGTCGCGCCGCCGAGGGCGCAGTTGGCACCGTAGGAGTGTCCGAACAACGCCACCGGCGAGCCCGAGGTCTCTGCCACTCCCTCAGCGACCGCGACCACGTCGTCGTACTCGCGCTCGATCGTGTAGTCGCCTGTGTCGCCGCTGCCCGAGAAGCCGCGTCGGTCCATCCTGAAGCACCGGTAGGACCCGGCGAGCTCGGCCACCAGCTCGTCGAACGTGCTGTGGTCCGCGATCGAACCGTGTGTAGCACCAGCGGTGGACCCTCGCCGTCCACGAACACACCCAACGGGGTCCCGTCGCTCGATTCGAAGCTGAGATCCGGGGTGGTCATGGTCCTCCGGGCGGGTCACCGGGCCGGCGACGTGGTAGCGACGGCCGTCGATGTCGCACCACTGCACACAGCACCTTGCACGGAGCGGCCGACCAGCGGCGTGTCCCCACCGTCCTACGCTTTCGTCCTCGGCGCGGCTGTGGTGCTACCACGGGAACAGGAGAAGGCGATGACGACACAGCAGCGCTCAACGGCAGAGGAGCGCAGGGGTGACCCGGAGCGGGTCAAGGCTTTCGGTGACGGGGTGTTCGCGATCATCATCACGATCCTCGTGCTCGACATCTCAGTCCCGGCCGACCTCCCGGAGCAGTCGCTGCGTGATGAGGCCATCGCCCTTCATCTCTACGGGGTGGTGCTGATCGCCGTGTCCGTGCTTCGCTGGTTGTTCTACGGGTACGTGATGCGTCGGCCATCGCTGTTGTGGGAACCGGTGACGCCGCGCGTCAGGCGCATCGGCGGGCTTCTCGCAGGTTCTCCGATCGTCGTCTACCTAGTGGCGATGGTCGTGGCCGCTGTGTCACCGATGGTGAGCCTCGATCTCCTGGATTCCAGTTGAGGTGCGAGCCGCTCGATCATCGGTGCGGCGATGGTGGCGCTTGCTCCGGCACCCCTGAGCATGTGAGTAGCTTGTCGGCCATGGCGAGCGGTGGATCGTGGTGACCGAACCCCAGCGCACAGTCCCTGTGATCGATGGGTTCCAGGTTGTGGAGCGCACCTACAGCCCCGACGAGTCGCTGCCGACGGTCGGGCTCGCGAACATCCACGCGGTCGTACCCGGCATCGAGGCGAACAAGGAGAAGATCCTCGCGGCGACCCGCGTGCTGGCCGAGTTCGGGGTGAACGTCGCGATCTTTCCCGAGCTCGCTCTGTCGGGTTACTTCTGGGATGACGAGCCGGCGTGTCGCGCCTACATGGATCAGGCGCTCACCGAGAACCATCTCGACTGGATCGACGAGGCGCTGCGGCCGATGTGCGGTGGCGATCTGCAGGCGATCGTGTTGAACAACCTCACCGCCGGTCCGGACGGCCGCTACCGCAACCGCACGATGGTGATCTCCGAGCTGGTCGATGACCCCCTCGACCCCGACAGCTCCTATGACAAGGTGTACGTCCCCGGGATCGAGAAGCGCTACACGGCATCGGGCACCGAGGACCGCCTGGTGCTGCGGGGCAGCCGGATTCCAGCGACGTTCGGGTTCACCACCTGCTACGACTACCTGTTCATCGAGGAGCTGCGTCAGTACGCGTTCGAGGACGGCGTGGACGGAATCATCCAGGTGGCGAGTTGGCGCGCCGAGTCCAACCGTGATTACCCGTACATGAACGTGCGCCGCGATCGCTACTACGGCGAGCTGTGGGACATGACGATGGCGGCGTCCTCCGCGCAGAACCAGGTCTGGACCTTCGCCGCCAACGCGGTGGGCCGCCACGGCATCACCGGTGAGATCTTCTGGGGCGGTTCGGGCGTGTGGGCGCCCTCGGGGATCTGCCTGGTCCAGGCGTCGCACTACAACGACGAGCTGTTGGTCGTGCACAACGTTGACATCATCGGTGCCCGCCGCTTCGAGCTAGCGGACTTCGACTACGGGTTCGACTTCCGCCAGGTCCACCGCCAGATGCCCGACGCGATCGCCGAGGAGGAGCCCCTCGACTGACCGAGCGTGAGCGGTGACCGACCAGGAGAGCCTGTTCTGTGTTGCGTCCGTCGCGCTATGTGCGACGCACGCAACACAGAAGCCGAGAGCCGTGTCCTACCGTGCTCTGTCCATCGACAGCACCGCCGCGCCGTGGACCCGGTCGTGGGCGAGATCCGCGAGCGCACGGTCGGCTTGGTCGAAGGGGTACCCGGTGGTCTCCACGCGGATCCCGATGTTCGCTGCGACGCGCAGGAACTCCTCGCCGTCGGCTCGGGTGTTGGCGGTGACGCTCACCAGCTCGCGCTCACAGAACAGGTGCTGTTGGTAGTTCAGCTCCGGTACGTCGCTCAGGTGGATTCCTGCGATCGAAAGGCGACCACCCCGGTCGAGCGCCTCCAGTGCCGGGAGCACCAGGTGGCCCACCGGTGCGAACAGCACCGCGCCGTCGAGTGGCACCGGAGGCGGTTCCGCGGCGTCGCCCGCCCAGACAGCGCCCAGTTCCAGGGACAGCTGTTGTGCATCCGGGGAGCGCGTGCACACGTAGACCTGCGCGCCGGCGGCCATCGCTACCTGCGCGGCGAGGTGGGCGGACGCTCCGAAGCCGTAGATGCCGAGGCGCCCGCCCGGGGAAACAACGGCACGCTTCAGCGCCCGGTATCCGACGATGCCGGCGCACAACAGGGGCGCTGCCTCGACGTCGCCGAACTGATCGGGGATCCGGTAGGCGTACGCCTCGTCCACCACGGCGTGGGGGGCGAAGCCTCCGTGGGCGTCCCAGCCGGTGAAGCGCGGATCGACACACAGGTTCTCGTCACCTCGCCGGCAGAACCGGCACGCACCGCAGGTGTGGCGCAACCAGGCGATGCCGACCCGCTCGCCCACCTCGAAGCGCGACGCGTCGGGTCCAGTGCCGATCACCCGTCCGATCACCTCGTGGCCGGGGGTGGCCGCCGGCATGTGCGGTTCGAGGTCGCCCTCGGCGAGGTGCAGGTCGGTGCGACACACCCCACAGGTGCTGACCTCCACGAGAACCTCGCGGGGACCCGGAGTGGGTCGTTCCCGATCGGCCATGACCAGTGGCCCACGGTCGATCGGTGCCGGCTCTCCGACGATCCAGGCTCGCATGGGAACAGACTTGCGCGCCGGATGCGGCCGCGTGCCCGCGGCGGCTCAGGATCCCCGGTGATCGGTCATCCAGCGCTCGGGCCCTGCGGTGCTGCGAGCGTGCCGAGCGAGGTCGAGCACTGTTGCCAGCAGTTCGCGTGCGCTACGGGCGTCCATCTGGGGCACACGCACATGGACCGGACCGGGCACCGTGTCGGCGTGCAGCGTCGCCAGCTGAAGGGCGCGCTCCCAGGGCCCCTGGGTGATCCGAGCTGACTGGACCCGGCCGTGGGGAACCACCGTGAGCCACTGGGTCAACCATCCCCGCCGCGCGACCAGAACCTGCGGTGTCGTGGCGACACCGATGCGCGGTTGCTGCAGCGGCGCCCGCCAGCGCGCCCGCGACGGGACGCCCTGCAGCTCCGGTGCGCGCAGGTCCCCTCCCGGAAGGACGTGGGACACGACCTCGAGGGCCACCGGCAGCTCTCGCAGTTCATCGCCGACAGCGTCGCCC